>NZ_FXYI02000014.1:0-32558 GCF_900184915.1 Clostridium sp. HV4-5-A1G
TGTAGCTTCGTCGGCAGCGTCAGATGTTTATAAGATACATATTAATAATTTTAATAAAAAAGAGATAAATGCAAAAAACTAAAATAAAGTCTGGAGGAGAACATTATGATTAAATTATCAAAAGCCACTGAAATTCCGCGTTCATCTATTAGAAAAATGTTTGATATTGCATCTACAATGGATAATGTAATAAGCTTTGCTGTCGGGGAGCCCGATTTCATAACTCCGCGGAATATAATTGACGCTGCAAAAAAGGCTCTTGATGCTGGAGAAACACATTATACTCCTAATGCTGGCATTTTACCATTGAGAAAAGCTGTGTCAAAAAAATTAAAAGAATATAATGGAATTGATTATGACCCAGAAACTGAAATCATTATAACTACTGGAGGGATGGAAGCATTAATGCTTTCAATGATCACCGCATTTAATCAAGGTGATGAAATAATACTTACTGATCCTTGCTGGACAAATTATCCCAATCAAGTATTAATATGTGGTGCTGTACCAAAATTTGTACAAGTTTTTGAAGAAGACAGTTTTATTTATAATCCTGATAAGCTTGCTAAAGCAATTACACCTAAAACCAAAGCAATAATAATAAATTCACCAGCAAATCCAACAGGTGGCGTAGCGAGCCGTGAAGTATTAGAAGATATAGCCAAAATTGCTATAAAGTATGACTTGTTGGTATTTTCAGATGAAGTATATAGACGTTTTGTTTATGATGATGTCAAATTCTCCAGTATAACTTCAATAAAGAGCATGAAGGAAAGGACAATTCTCATAGATAGCTTCTCAAAAAGTTATGCTATGACTGGATGGAGAGTTGGTTTTACAGCAGGTCCCAAGGAAATAATTAGTAATATGACTAAATTGCAAGAAAATGTTTGTGCATGTGTTAACTCAGCTACGCAATTTGCTGCACTAGAAGCTCTGGAAGGTCCACAGGACTCATTAAATAATATGATTGAGAAGTATGCAGAAAGAAGAAAACTGATATATGACGGGATCAATTCAATAGAGAACCTGTCTTGCAAAAAGCCAAAAGGTGCATTCTATGCATTCATAAACATAACCAAAACAGGGTTAACTTCAGAAGAATTTGCAATGAGGTTATTAAAAGAAGCCCGAGTTGTTGTGGTTCCAGGTACTGGTTTTGGGAAACACGGCGAGGGATTTGTTAGAATATCTTATGCAACTTCAAATCAAAATATAGAAGAAGGAATTAAAAGGATAAACAACTTTGTTAAAAGTTTATAATCAGAAAACACCATTATAAAACTGGAGGAATGAAAAATAATGGACGAATCGAAAAAAGCAATTAGTAATGAAAGCAGTCTTAAAAAAGAAATTGGACTAATACCAGCGGTATCACTTGTTATAGGAATGGTTATCGGTTCCGGAGTATTCTTTAAATCTCATGCAATTTTCAATGCAACAGGAGCACCAGGGTTGGGAATTATTGCATGGATATTGGGAGGAATTTTATCAATAGCAGGTGGACTTACAGTTGCGGAACTGTCTGCGGCAATACCAAAAACAGGTGGCATGATAGTATATCTAGAGGAAGCATACGGTAAAATCTGGGGGTTTTTATTGGGATGGGTACAGACAGTTATTTTCTATCCGGCTACAATAGCTGCATTAGCTATTATATTTTCAACTCAAGTTATTAATTTAACGGGAATATCAGGCGGAATGCTGAATATTATTGCCATTATTACGGCCGTTTTCTTATTTGCAATGAACTGTCTTGGTTCGAAAACAGGTGCTTACATTCAAACAGTATCAACAATATGTAAATTAATACCTTTAGTAGCTATCATTATTGTAGGATTAGTAAAAGGTGGCGGCGGCACCGTTAACTTGCTTCCAATAGCAGCAGCAGATCATCCGGTAGTTTCAGGATTGGGTTCAGCTTTAATAGCAACAATGTTTGCCTACGATGGCTGGATAAGCGTAGGCGTCATTGCAGGTGAAATGAAGAATCCTTCAAAAGATCTCCCTAAAGCAATAATCGGAGGCCTTTCACTAGTTATGGCCGTATATTTATTGATAAATATAGCTTATTTATTCGTATTGCCTTCATCAGCTTTAGCTGCAACAGAAACTCCAGCTGCAGATGTTGCAAAAATAATATTTGGAACAAACGGTGGAAAAATCATAACTATAGGTATCTTGATATCCGTATTTGGAACATTGAATGGAAATATTTTAACTTGTATGAGGATTCCCTATAAACTAGCTACAGAAGGAACTCTACCAGGAAGTGCATGGCTATCTAGATTACACCCGACATTTAAAACTCCAGTAAATGCTGGCATATTAGAGATCATTGTAAGTATAATATACATATTTTCAGGTAAATTTGATCAATTGACAGATCTCACTATATTTGTAATATTTATATTTTATATTCTTACTTTCTATAGTGTGTTTATATTGAGAAAGAAACAGCCAGATTTATATAGGCCCTATAAAGTGCCGATGTATCCAATAATTCCTGCAGTGGCAATCATTGGTGGATTGTATATTCTTATTAATACTATAATCACACAACCAATGAATGCTGGAATAGGTTTGGTATTAACATTGATAGGACTACCTGTTTATAAGGCAATGAACAAGGATTAATCAGACTTCTCTACAAAAAGTTTACTTTCATGATTTAGCAAGTTATGAAAGTAAACTTTTTTCATTAACTTATTTTAAATGATCATAAATATACATCCTTATTTATCTCTTCCAGTGATTTGCCCATTGTTTCAACCCCTGCAACACCTATAACAACTGCAAAAAATACAAGTAGTCCTAATACTGTAGCAAAAACTGCATTTGTTCCATAAGTTGTCAAAATTGCAGCAATTATAGGAGGTGTTACAATAGATGCAACTCTACCTGCCGCATTTGCAAATCCAACTCCCCTCAAGGTAATTGATCCGGAAGTTTTAAACTCAGGGGCGTCAAAATTTCTAAAGTCCAGGTCCCTTTTTAACTTTATTAAAATTGAGTTTTTTGCCCTTGTAAGCTTTAATAACACCATCAGCAATTAACTTATCAATTTGCTCTTCAGAATAACCATATTTTTTCATATATTCAATAGTATCATATCCAACTGGTTTATTCAGCCACAGCTCAGGATCACCTATACTCCCAAATCTAATTGGACTTGTTGGAATAACTCTATCCCCAAAAGCATCGTAATTAATATGCCTCAATATATCATTATCATAGGCCTCCTCATCCGAAATAATATCATCAATAGTAAAGCATTTCTGGTAAGGCATATCCCATTTTTTAAATATTACTTTCCACTCATTCCAATTTTTTTTGGCAAATGCTTCTTCAAAGTATCTGATAACATCAACGTTTTTGCCATTCTTCCCCAGTGCTTCTAATGTATCCAGTTCCTTGTTGCCGATCAATTGTTCCAGGCCAAAGGCATGACACATGTCCTCAAAATATTTATTATAATTACCATAACAGATCATAAACCAAACTCCATCTTTAGTTTGATAACAGTTATTGGACGGACATGGGACTTCTTTTCTAGACCTTGGATATTCTCTGCCAAATTGACGAGAAACTACTGCAATCTGCATAGCCCATACGGCAGTATGATAAAGATTGACGACAACTTTATCTCCTTCTCCTGTTCTGTCTTTTCTCACCAAAGCAGCTAAAACACCGGCTGCCAGAGCAATAGCTGCATTGAAATCACCAAATGCAGATACCACATTAACAGGACTTTCGCCCTTCTGAGGAAATGCCGTAATAAGACCTCCTCGAGCTGAATAAGATGTGGCATCAAATCCCTTTGAGTCCTTTTCAGGTCCTCTTTCTCCATAACCTCTCATTTGACCCCAAACAATATGTGGAAATTTTTTGTGAATAGTTTCATAATCCATACCTAATCTTTCCAAAGCCTTATCCCTGAAGCTTGTAATAAAAATATCAGCTGTCTCTATCAATTTATAAGCAAATTCTCTTCCCTCGTCAGTTTTTAAATTTACCGCCAGCCAGTTTTTATTTATACTGCTCATATCAAATGATGGATCTTCAACATCCGTTTTTAACATTCCATGGCTGGCACCTTGCGTACGCTGTTCATCTCCTGTAAACGGCTCAATTTTAATAATCTCTGCTCCCATCTCGCCAAGAATTCTTGGACATGCTGGTGCTGCCACATAACCAGCTAACTCTATAACTTTAAGTCCTTCTAAGCCTTTCATACTCATAAACCTCTCCTTTATTTAGTTTATTTTATTAATCCAATTCTTTATATAGAGATATAACTCCCTGTTCCGCCAGATCTTTTATATCTTCTTTACTAAATCCAATTTTCTCTAATATTTCTGCGGTATTTTCCCCTAATGCTGGTGGCGGAGTTGCTGATTGAAATGACACGGGAACCTCCGACATTTTTAATGGCAATGCCGTTTGCAGTATGCTCCCCACTACGGGAAAATTCACATAATCAACTATTCCAGTATCATCTTCCATCATATCTTTTACAGCTTCCGCTACATTCTTAACTGGAGCAATACAAATATCTTTACCTTTAAGCCACTCTAGCCATTCTTTTTGAGTTTTACTTGCTACCAAAGCAGATAGTTTTTCCCACTCTTCCGGAGCTTCATGGCGTCTCAAAAATTGCTTAGGTATGAGTTCCTCCATTCCTGTTTTTTCACAAAACTCTTTCCAGAATTTAGGCTCAACCATGCCAAATGCCATCAACTTGTTATCTTTTGTTGCATAGGTATTATAGCAAAGCGCCGGATACTCAATTGTCTCCGGAGAAATTTTATTTCCCTGGAAATGAAATCTACTATACAACAAACTCAGCCACCATGAAAAAGAATCAAACATCCCTACATCTACATACTGACCCTTCCCAGTTACTTCGCGATAAAACAAAGCTATTGAAATTCCTATGGCAGATACCATTGCAGTTGCCACATCCGCCAAATGTATGGGAGAAGGTTTACCTCCATTTAGCGATAAATATCCACTTAACGCCTGTAAATTTAAATCATGAGTGGCCTTTAAACTTGCAGGATTGCTCTGCCCGAAAGCTGATAAAGAACAATAAATTATTTTAGGGTTAATTTTTTTTATTTCAGCATAATCAATTCCCAATCGTTTGGTAACTCCAGGCCTAAAATTTTCCACTATTATATCCGCTTTTTTCGCTAATAATTTAAAAATTCGTTTTCCACTGCTGTCTTTGAGATTAACTGTCAGACTTTTTTTATTACGACATAATGCAGAAAAATAATAACTTACACCATTAATTTTCGGTTCATCTCCCCTGCAAAAGTCACCCTTTTTCATTTCCTCGATTTTTATTACTTCAGCTCCAAGATCTGCAAATACCTGTGTAGCATAACCTCCCGGCAAATACCTTGTCAAATCAAGAATTTTTATTTTCGTAATTGGTTTTATACTCATTCTACAATCCTCCAAATCTATAAAATAGTAAATTCAGTTCCAAATATCAGGAATACTGAATTTACTAATATCTTCTTTTTATAAAACGCTACGGTTGAAGTATAATTCTCAATCCTTTTTTCTGATCAATCAAATCAATGCCTTTTTCAAAGTCTTTTAGAGGCATCGTATGGGTCCCAATTGCTTCTATGTTTAAACCCTGATCTATCATTTTACAAGCCTGGAGCCAATTCTTACGTTCATAAGCTCTATTTCCAATAATGCTAATTTCATTCATTGCTATTTGAGTCATCATGAGTTCACTTGGTCTTGGAGGCAATCCCGTCACACCTATTCTGCCGCGCTTAGTTATCATTTGAACAGCCATTTGAATTGCAGAATTATGGCCGGTAGCATCAAATATAACATCTGCACCTTTGCTTCCAGTAAGATCTTTTACCTTTTTCACAGCACCTTCGTCCTGTGTATTTAGGATATAATCGGCTCCTAATGTTTTGGCCATTTCCAGTCTTTCCTTGTCAGCTGAAGTTCCAGCTACAATTACCTTTCCAACACCCATATTTTTTAAAACTAAAAGCATCAAAAGCCCAATAGCTCCTGGCCCCATGACTACAACAGAATCTCCAAATTCAGGTTTAACTCTGTCCACAGCATGGATTGCTACACACAAGGGTTCCATCAACGCCCCTGATTTAAAGCTTACAGTATCCGGGAGCTTTATTATATTGACAGCTCTAACAGCTACATACTGTGCAAATCCGCCATCATAGTCTGTTCCTAAAAACGGACGGTTGTCACATACTTCGATATTCCCCTCTGCACAATAACTACACTTTCCACAATATATTATAGGATTTACAGTAACACGTTCTCCAACCTTAATTCCCTCTACTTGGCTTCCCACTTCGGCTATTACTCCAGAAAATTCATGCCCAAAAATAGCAGGAAAACTGAGATCATAAGAACTTGCGATTGCCTCACTCCAATGATATAGAGAATGGTCTGTTCCACAGATTCCACTGGCTTTAATTCGAACTAACACCTGATCAGGAGTGATTTGAGGAATCGGCACAGAAGCAAATTCCACACTTTTAGGTGCACCTTTAGTTTTTAAAATAGCATCCATATTACCCTTCATAATAAACTTACCTCCATTTTTTATTTTATTAATTTTTATGTCTTTACTAATAACTTATCGCTTAATCAAAACAATTTTTTCGGATTACTGACAACCCCATCCACCATCCAATATCAATGTCTGCCCTGTAGTATATGATGATTGAGGAATGCAGAAATAAAGCACAGCAGCTGCCATTTCATCTACGGTTCCCATCTTGTTTAAAGGGGTTCTATCAAGAACGCTTTGTAATCTTGCTTTGTCAGCCAACAGGCCTGAAACCATATCTGTCATGACGTATCCAGGGGCTACAGCATTAACATTAATATTGTATGGAGCAAGATCTATAGCCAATGCAGTTGTCATGGACATTAAAGCTCCTTTTGAAGTACAATAGGGAACTATATTTGGTAAAACCCTTACACCTCTTTCTGATGTCATAGTGACGATTCTGCCTCCATCCTTCTTAGCCATAATCCTAGCAGCAGCCTGAGAAACAAAAAATGTTGCCCTCAGATTAGTATTAAGAACTTTGTCCCAATCTTCTGCTTTAATATCAAGGGTATTTATTCTTGGAATTGCTATACCTGAAATGTTCGCTAAGATATCAACTGTTCCAAAAGCATTACAGGCTTGTGCCATTAAATTATCTATATCTTTCTGAACCAAGATATCTGTGGCAACACTTAGGGCCTCGCCGCCAGCTTCCTCGATCTCTTCCTGAACTCCTGTCAGTTTTCCTACTCTTCGTCCTGCTAACACTACTTTTGCTCCTGCTGCAGACAATGTCAATGCAGTAGCACGTCCAATTCCTGTCCCGCCGCCAGTTATAACTGCTACCTTCCCTTTTAGAGGTTCACCATTTTTGAACCAATTTTCTGTCGTCTTATCATCCATTTTGATCAATCCTTTCACTTATAATTTTTTATATAATTGTTACTTATTGAAATATCTAAATTTTCAAATTAATTTAGATAGATACAGGGCCTTTAAACTTAGCTTTCTTTGCTTCAACCGGCTTAATTTTGGCAAATAACATTATAACTGCACCAACTACGGCAACTGCAGCACCTACAAAAAGGGCATTGTTATAACCAGCAGAATCAACTATGATACCAGTAACAATCGGAGCTATAAGGCCTGCTGCTGTGCCAAAGAATCCATATAATCCAGAAATCATGCCAGCATTTTTCGGCGAATAAATGACAGCAGTTGAAAAGAAAGGTGCTTGAGTGATAGAAAGTAGCCCATTTGAAATAGAAAGATATATAACAGCTACAATAATATTAGTAGACAAACTTGATAATACTAATAAAATAGCAGCTCCAGCTAGCCCAATAACCTCGAACATTTTACGACCTACATTATCTCCCAGTTTTTTAGCAAATGAATCGGCTAATTTGCCGCCAAGGGGATAACAAAACATAGCTACAATATAAGGCGCTACTAAAAGCAGACCGGCTGTTTTCATTGAAAAACCACGCCCAATGGCAAAATAAGTAGGCAACCAAGTCATAAACATAAAGAATAGATAGTTACTTGCGAAATAAGAAAGAGCAACAATCCATACAGATGGTGTTGAATAAATATCTTTGGCAACAACTTTGGCAGCATCCCCAGTAATTTCCTTGTTTACCTGGCCTGATTTAATATACTCTAATTCCGCCTTAGAAAGCCTGTGATCATCCTCAGGCCTGTCTTTACCAAACTTCAACCAAACAAATGTCCATATAGGGCCTATAAGAGCAAATATCCAAAAAACTGACTTCCAGCCAAAACTTGCCATGATAAATGGTGCAGTTAACATGGTAAGAGCAATACCCAACGGTGTGCCAATCATAACGATGCCCTGTGCTAAACCAACTTCCTTCTGAGGCATCCATCTTGACATCAACGTACCATTAGAAGGTAGAACAGTACCTTGACCTACACCAGTTAAGGCACGAACGATGATAATCATTCCAAGTGATGCAACGAATGGCGTTAAGAAAACAAACACTGACCAGAAAAGAACACCGAATATTAAGACTCTGGTAGTACCAAATTTATCGGCTAACGGGCCAGATGGAAGCATTGTAAGACCATAACCTATAAAAAATGCTGTAGAAGCCAAACCAAACTGGGTAGCATTCCAACCAAATTGTTTCATAAGTACGGGTCCAACATATGAAAGACTCGATCTGCCAAGATACATAGCAGCATAAACAAAAACCATCATAAATGCAATAAACCATCGCTTATTACCAATTTCTGAACTCATTGTCTTTTTTACTTCCTTCCTACTTAAAAATTTCACATTATTATAATAATTGAAAATATTAGCATAAATCTTGCTGAAAATTTATTAAAATGTAGAAATTATCATAATATTGTGATAAAATTTACATGAACATACTGTAAAATTTGTAAAACTAAGTATATACTTAAGGGGGAATATCCATGAACTTAAACCAATTATATTATTTTAAAAAACTGGCTGAACTACAACATTTCACTAAAGCTGCTCAAGAGCTGTATATAACACAACCCACTTTAAGTGGCTCCATTTCATCTTTGGAAGAAGAGCTTGGTATTAAACTTTTTGTTAAAAATGGTCGAAACGCTAAACTGACAAAGTATGGAAAACAATTCTATCATTATGTGTGTGCATCTCTAAATGAACTAGAAAAAGGAATTGATTATGTGAAAAAAGAAACTGGAAATATCGCTGGAAGTATTGATATAGGGTGTGTCTCAACATTATATAATTTTTTGCCCAAGGCAATTAACCGATTTTTAAAAACTCTAAATGCCAAAACAAAATTTAATATCTTCACTAATGTGACATCGGAAATTGTACAAGGTATTAAGTCCGAAAAATATGACATTGGATTTTGCTCTTTTTTGGAAAACGAACCTGATCTTGAGTTTATTCCGATTATATCTCAGGAATTTATTCTCATTGTAAACGTTAATCATACTTTGGCAAAAGAAAAATTCGTTAATCTCAAAGATATCCATAATTATTCTCTAATCACCTACCGGGATAATCTATCCATTGGAAAATCCGTTAAAAAACTTTTAAAGCCCTTTGGTTTACGTGCAACATATGCTTTTGACGATGAAGTTGCCATTGGTGGGATTGTGTCTTCTACAGATAAAGTTGGCATAGTTGCACACACTCCGTATTTACTTCAATTTCATAATTTAAAGCTCATTAAGTTGGACATGCCATCCAAATTCAATGCACACATAGTATACATGTGTTATGGTAAAAAACATTATCACACCATACCTGTAAAGACATTTATAAGCTATATAATTAAAAAGGAGAAAAAGCTATAGGATCAGGACTGCCAATTGGCATGCATTTTTTCCAGAGGAACCTTTATCAACACACCTGCCCCCATATATGCATAGATTTCAAATCCCCTTTTACACTGAAAGACACATTCCAAGCAGGGATCTTCATCACAATACGCATAGGCATCTTCATCCGCCAACGCAAATATAAAAGATGTTTTTTGGGGATTTGTCACATACTTTATCTGTCCCCCTGTAAAAGTTTTAATATAAATCCATTTTATTGAAACATTCCTTTTTTTTATTTTCCAGAAAACTTCTACTGCATTTTCGTTGTATCCCCCCGTTATTTTATAATCAATCAACACACACTCTGAAACTTCTGAAGGAGATTTAGCATCCAATAACTGCATTTTTTCGCCACAGCAAGTAAGGATTTTTCCTTCCCCAGCACCAAACAGCTGAAAAAGATTTTTACAATGTTTACAATAATAGAACACTATCTCTTGACACATAACTCCAGGTTTTACAGTCTCTTTAGATCTCCTTGGCCCAAATTCCTGTTCTCGCAAACTAATTCCTCCTTATGCATACGTAATTTTAAATCTTCCCTCAATAAATTCTTTTTCACTTTTCCACTATCAGTTCTAGGAATTTCACCTATAATTTCCAATCTTTCTGGCCAATACCTTTTGGGAATCCTTTTCTGTTTCAAGTACTTTAAAAGTTTTTTTAACGTTAAAGATCTCTGTTCTGACTTCAATACAACATAAGCACAAATCCGTTCGCCAAGCCGCTCATCAGGCATCCCTATCACTGCCTGATCCTGAATCATTGGACACTCGACAATATAGCTGCCAATAATATTGGGATTAAGATTTTCTCCTCCCCTGATAATCATGTCTTTCTTTCTTCCTACTATTTTAATATTGCCATCTTTATCGCCGACACATAGATCGCCGCTGTAGAACCACCCTTCATCGTCCAATACTTTATCCGTAGCTTTTTTGTTATTAATATATCCTACAAATACATTGGGTCCACGAGATACTTCTTCCCCAACTGTTCCTGGAAAAACATCTTGCCTATTCTCATCTACAATACGAACTTCTACTCCCTCTACAGGTCTTCCTGAAGTACTTCCCATCAATTCCAAAGTTTCATCTAATCTCACAAATGCATGAGGAACGCTTTCTGTAGAACCATAGACTTCACACAGTTTAACACCATATTCATAAGCTCTTCGAACCATATTCCCAGGCACTGGAGCCCCGCCACAAAGATAAAATTTTAACGAATTAAGACGCAGCCCCTCATTTTCCATATCATTTAAAATATCATATATAAAAGGGGTTGAACCCATTGAATAAGTGCATTTTTCCGCATTCATAAGTTCAATTGCCTCTTTACTCTTAAACCTACTCTGCAAAATAACCTTTGCTCCAATAAACATAGGGGCAATAATTCCATGGTGAAATCCAGTAGCATGGTTTAACGGTGCAGGCATAAACATAACATCATCTTTAGTAAGACTTAATTCTCTGTTAAAATATCTTTCGCTAAATATTATGTTGTTATGTGTAAGCATGACCCCTTTTGTGTGCCCGGTAGTCCCTGAAGTAAAAAGAACAGCTGCAACATCATTACTATTGACTTTAACTTCATCTGCTAAAGTAGTATAAGTAGAAAGAATTTCTTTCAAAGTAACATTTTCACTTTTTTTCGTTTTAAGATTATCCAACAACACAACATTACTTAAACTTTTTATATATTTTTTAGCCGATATAATCGATTTTTCATAATCGGTCTTATGATACAATGTTGGACAAATAAAAATTTTACTCTCAGTAAGATTCAAAAGATAAACAACTTCTTTTTCGTCATAACACATACCAATAGGATTAATTACAGCACCTACTTTCATACATGCAACAACAATCAGAACAAATTCACTCCATACAGGTATCTGAAAAGAAATTACATCTCCTGGCTTAATACCAACCTTAATAAAATAAGAAGCAATAACCCCCGCCTTTTCGTCTATCTCCTTATAGGTGTACCGGTATCCTCTATCATCTACAACAAATTCTCGATCCGCATAATCTTTCACAGATACATTCCAATAATCCAGAAGAGTTTTATCCCCCCAGTATCCCATTTTTTCATATATTTTTTTTCGACTGCTATTTATCTTAATTTCACCTATCATAGCCCTTTATCTCCTTATAAGAAAGAACACAGCTTGAAACATTCTTCAATTATAGGTTTTTTATTGAACGAACTTCTTTAATTAATGCCGGAACCATTTCAAATACATCACCTACTACACCATAATCCGCTACTTCAAAAATCGGCGCAGATTCATCTTTATTAATTGCTATAATAGTATCTGAAGAACTCATTCCCGCAAGATGTTGCACTGCTCCAGAAATTCCACATGCAATATAAACTCTTGGTGAAACAGTTTTACCAGTCTGTCCTACTTGCTTTGATTGGGGAACCCAGCCCGAATCCACAGCCGCTCTTGATGCTCCCACGGCTCCTCCCAGTAAATCGGCTAGTTCTTTAAGCATTGCAAAATTTTCCGGTCCTTTCATTCCCCTTCCGCCAGACACAATATACTCCGCTTCCTCCAGTTTAACTCCAGCATCTTCCGTAGATTTAATGAAATCTATTACTTTTGTAAGAGCAGAAACTTTATCCATCCTGATATTTTCTGTAATTATTTTGCTAATACTGTTCTCCTCTTTTTCCGGTTTTTTAAAAGCACCTGGCCTTACAGTACCCATCTGAGGACGTGTGCCACTGCATAGAATCTGAGCATAGAGATTACCTCCAAAGGCAGGCCTTTCCCATACAACATTTGCATTATCCTCATCTACACTTAACGCTGTACAATCCGCAGTAAGACCTGTCCTCAGACTAACTGCAATTTTAGATCCAAGTTCCCTTCCCCTTATAGTGGCACCTATTAAAATGGTATTTGGCCTATATTTATGACATAATTTTAAAAATGCATTTCCATAGGAATCAGAAGAATAATTTTTATACTCTTCTCCCTGAACTACATAAATTTTATCTGCACCGTAACACTTTGCACCATCAATTGCCTTATCGACATTGCTTTCAATAACCACTGCACATAATTTCTGTTTGAGCCTATCTGCCAGTATCCTTCCCTGCCCCAAAAGTTCAAATCCAACATTTTTTGGCTGCCCTTGAAAGCATTCTATAAATACCCATATATCTTTATATTCCTCAAAACTCATAATTAAAAATCCCCTTTATAATAATTTTGATTCCACAAGCTTACCCACTAAAACTTTCGCCGTTTTTTCCGGATTTACAGCTTCCATTATTTCACCACTGGACTGACGCTTTGGTGTAAAAGTTGCTTTTACCCTTGTAGGCGAACCATTGAGTCCAATTTTAGTAGTATCGATATCGGGCACATCCGTCAAGTGAATCTCCTCTATTTCTGCTTTTAACGAGTCTATTTTCCCCCTAATAGTTGCATACCTCGGTTTATTGCTTTCCTTAGTCAAAGTACAGAGAACCGGTAATTTTGTTTCCACCACTTCTATACCTTCCTCCACCTGACGCTTTACAATACATTTACTCTCACTTATTTCAATATCAAGGACATAACTCAGTCTAGAAATTCCCAGATGCTCTGCAATGCTTGAACCTGTCTGTCCTGTATCTCCATCAATTGCCTGTTTTCCCACAAGGACAAAATCAAAGGACCCTAATTTTTCAATTACCTTAGATAAAATATAACTAGTAGCATAAGTATCTGAACCACCAAAGGCCCTATCCGTAACTAAATATGCTTTATCGGCACCCATAGAAAGAGCTTCCCTTAAAACTTCCTTTGCATGGTCAGGCCCCATAGAAATTACAGTGACCCTTCCACCATATCTGTCTTTCAATTTAAGAGCTTGTTCTAAAGCATTTTTGTCAAATGGGTTTAAAATACTTGGAACTCCTTTACGAATGAGAGTATTTTTTACTGGATCAATTTTAATTTCCGTCGTATCAGGAACCTGCTTAACGCAAACAACAATATTCATCTTGCTTCCCCCTTATTTATATTCCCTTTCTAATACACCTGCTATAGTCATTCTTTGGATTTGATTAGTTCCTTCAAAAATCTGAAATACTTTACAATCTCTCATAAGCTTTTCTACAGGGTACTCTTTGCTATATCCGTATCCGCCAAAAATTTGGACTGCATTGGACGTAACTTCTTGAGCACAATCAGATACAAAACTCTTAGTAATAGCACCTTCCTTACGAACAAGATTTCCATTGTCCATTAACCGCATAGTATTATTTACCAATACTCTAGATGCCTCTATTTTAATTGCCATATCAGCCAGCATCTGCTGTACCATCTGAAATTTAATAATAGGCTTGCCAAATTGTTTTCTTTCTTTTGCATATTTTATAGATTCATCTAAAGCCCTCTGCATAATACCTACTGCTAAAGTGGCAACGAAAGCTCTGGATAGATTAAGTGCATTTAATGCCAGTTTAAATCCGCCCCCATCTTTTCCCAGCATATTGGATGCAGGGACTCTGACATCTTCAAAAATGACATCCGTAGTATTTGATAAGCGGAGTCCCATTTTATCTTCATGTTTTCCAATAGTAATTCCCGGTGTATCTGCATCAATAATAAATGCCGAAATTCCATTATGTCCTGCTTCCGGATCAGTTTTGAAAAATCCTACAAACAATGAAGCCAAGGCTCCATTTGTGATAAATGTCTTAGAGGCATTTAAAATATATTCATCTCCGTCTTTTACAGCAGTTCCCCTAATAGCTGCAGGATCTGAACCTGCATTGGGTTCAGTAAGTGCAAAAGATGCAAAATTGCCTTTCCCAATAACATCAGCAAAATACTTGCCCTGTTCAGGAGTACCGGAAAGAATCACATTTCTTAAAGCAACAAATGTAGTAACAAAAGTAATTGCATAACCTGCATCAACCTTTGCCAGCTCTTCAAAAATCATAGCCGTAGTCTCATAGCTTAAACCAGTTCCACCATAACTCTTAGGGATTTCAAGCATATGAAGCCCCATATCAAAAGAACACTTAAACATTTCTCTGGGACATTCGCCTTTTTCATCTAATTCCTGAATATATGGCTTAATTTCATTTTCTGCCATCTCTTTTACAAGAGCAATTAATTCTTTCTGCTCCTTGGTATACAATAAGCTCATTAATTTTCCACCTCTCATTATTTTTCAAGCAGTTCTAATTCTCTTTTAGATCCCAAGTGTATATATTGAATGTATTTCATAATATCTTTTCCATGTAATAACTGCTATTTTAGATACAGCAAGGCTTCCGGATCAAATTCTTGCATATAGCCGAATAAGTCCGGATTAACTCAAAAATACTTTCACAAAGCATTTCTACTTTGGAACTAAAATATTTTTTCCACCTTGCAAATTATAATAAGAAAATTAATCAATAACACCGCCACTTGCAATTAATTTTCTCGCAGCCGTTAATCTTTGAACCGATCTAGGTCCCTCTTCTAACCACATTGCACGACAATCACGATACATTCTTTCTACCGGTCCATAAGGATTGTCTTCAAAATATCCAATACCACCAAATATCTCCAGACAATAATCAGACACTAATTTTACGGTATTTATACTATGAAGCTTACACATAGCTGCTTTCATTTCAATATCTTTACCTTCTTCATAATCTTTAGCAAAATTATAGATCATCATTCTCAGTGCAAATATTTCAGTACCCATATCTGCAATCATCTGCTGTATTGCTTGTCTTTTAACCAACGGTTTACCAAATGTGACTCTGTCTTTTGCTCTCGCAATAGCCATTTCCAGCATCCTTTGTGCCATGCCGAGATTACTCACTGCTATATGAGCCCTTGACACAGATAATGAGTGTATTGCCACCTTAAGTCCGTCTCCTTCTTTACCAAGTAGATACTTCTTGTTAACTCTCATATTGGTAAATTTTAATCCTGCATGCCCGGCACCGCGACATCCCATCATATGAGGCATAGGAACGACTTCATAACCAGGAGTATTAACTGGTACAAAGAAAGCAGATAATCTCTTATCATTAGGAGCATCTGGATCAGTAACAGTAATTACATATGCAAATTCACAACAATCTGTATGAGAAATCAAAGTCTTTTCACCATTTATTATGTAGTCATCACCATCTCTTACAGCCCTTGTATGCAAATCTGCACCTGTACCACCCGTTTTTTCCGTTAAAGCAAAGCAGGTAAAAATTGTCTTGTCCTGAAATTTGTCCATATATTCATCTTTCAATTCTCTATTTCCAAAATCATCGAGAATTCTCCAGTTCATATCTACTGCATAATGAAGGTGCATACGCATTCCTCCTGGTCCCCTGCTGAACTCTTCCTGTACTTGTAATATCTGCAATGGGCTCAATCCCCATCCACCATATTTCTCCGGCAACGCACATCTATATAAATTGTTTTGAATTGCCAGGTCAAAGAATTTCTGAGGGAACTTATTTGTTACCTCAACTTCTTTCTGAATTTCCTCAAAAGGACCTTCAGCTAAAGCTCTTACCTGCTTTAAGTATGCTTTGAATTCGTTTTCGCTTAATTTTGACACCTTACTACCTCCCTGATATTTTGTAAAAACTTCTATGCTTCCATTTTAGTTAAACGTTTATTATATTTCCAATAGTTACTAATTATCATTTTTGTCACTATCAATAGTTATTAACTATAATTTTGAGGGAAAGACATACTTATCTAACATACACAAATAGCCAAAAATAGGAGACTGCCATACAAGACAAATCAAAATTATAAAAATAGAGTACTGTAAAGTTATTTTAAAAAATAACTTTACAGTACTCCTTTTCTCAAATAATCAAAAATTACACTTGTACTTTTTTATCTGATAATTTTCTCTTAGATATAGGTACTATAGGTCTCACTTGACTTGTCAATAAAATAATTGCACCCAGTATAGATATACCTGCACCCAGATACAAAGCACTTGAGTATCCATAACTATCAACTATTATCCCTGTAAGCAACGGAGCTGATATACCTCCTATTGTAGCGAAAGTCGCATAAAGTCCAGTAATTTTTCCTGCATCTTTGGAAGAGAAGATCATAGGCATAGAATAATACCCTCCCATTGTTAAACACAATATACCATTTGATATGGATATAAGTACAACTGCGGAAATAGGATCTGATGCCCTGGAGCCCAATACAAGTAATATTCCTGCCCCCACCATTCCAATAAGTGGAAATAATTTTCTACCCATATTATGCCCAAATTTCTTAGCTGCTTTGTCTGCTAGCCATCCCCCAATAGGATATGTAAAAGTTGCAACAATATAGGGCATCATCGTATAAATAGCACTTGCTCCCATTTCAAATCCCCTTCCTTTTACAAAATATGTAGGAAGCCACGTCATAAACAGATAAAATAAATAATTGGTACAGAAAAATGACAATGCACCTGTCCATACAGACAGCGTAGAAAATATGTCCTTATAAGTGAGATCATTATCTTCATTTGGACTAGAGCTGTCATCCGATGTCTTCTTCCTTATATACGTCAGTTCTTCCTTACTTATTTTAGCATAATCTTCTGGCCTGTCCTTTCCAAATTTCCACCAAATAACTACCCAAATTGGTGCTAGAAATGCAAATGAATGAAATACCATCTGCCAACTCCATATTTTAATAATCCAAGCCGAAAGCGGCATTGCACATGCAATACCCATGGAAACACCCATTATACTTATACCCCATGCCAGTCCCGATTCTTTTTTAGGTACCCATTTTGCAATAATTGTAGACATGGCTGGAAGTGAAACACCTTCACCCATCCCCATCACTATACGTATTACAACCATAAGGCCTATTGTTGATCCAAATGGAGTAAGGAAAACAAATACGGACCACCATATGGCTCCAAACATAACAACTCTTCCGCCACCAAAACGATCTGCCAGCCATCCTCCTAAAATCTGAGTACAAGCATATCCAATAAAAAAAGCTGTGGAAACTAAACCAAATTCACTAGCATTCCATCCAAAATAATTTATCATTTCCGGACCTGCCATAGACATACAGGATCTATCCATATATAAGATTAAATAACATAACGTCAGTAATAGAACGATTCTCCATCTTTTATTTCCAATTTTTATATCCATTTTACTCCTCCTAACATTCTTAAATTTAATAATTCGTCATTTTAAATTTTACTTAAACATCTGTTTTATTTCCAATAGTTACTAATTATTGCTTTTATTGTTATTAATAGTTATTAACTATAATTTGATAGAGAGATATACTTGTCCAATATAAACAGATAGCTAAAAATTAGTATTTTCCGAAAAAATAAAAAAATCTCAAGAAGAGTATTATTTTAAAATTTTACAAACTATGACTTGTCAAAATATAAAAATAAGGCCCACCCTATTAGGCAAGCCTCACTTACAATTTAATTCTATTTAGATCACACTTCATCACTCATTAGTCGTCTGGCAAATAACTTGGAATGCTTAATTTTATCATCCGTTATAAAAACAGATCTATAACCAAGATCTCTTTCAGCAAGCATTCCAATATATTTTAATTGAGTAAGAATACAATATTTCATTTCATACCTCTCTTTCAAATAACTTATCACGAAATGTAACTTGCTAAGGCTACTGAAAGTAATTTATTTTTTATCATATCAGTCCTTGAAGTCATTATAATTGGTATTTTCGCTCCCATTACTGCTGCTGCTACATCTTTATGTGCATAGTATGTAAGTGCTTTTGTCAAAACATTACCTACCTGCAAATTAGGTGCTACAAGGATATCTGCTTTTCCTGCAACCTCACTTTTAATTCCTTTATGCTTTGCTGCCTCCAGTGATATTGCATTATCCAATGCAAAAGGTCCATCAATTACTGCATTTTTTATTTGATCTCTGTCACCCATTTTACTTAGTATTGCAGCCTCTACTGTATCTTGTATTGTTGGGTTTATTATTTCAAGTGCGGATAGCAGAGCTACCCTTGGTTTTTTATATCCTATTTTTCTTGCTAGTGATACTGAATTTTCTATGATTTGCTTTTTTTCATCCAAATTAGGTTGTATTGCCATAGCACAATCAGTCAGTAATTGAAGCCCTTCTCCAAACTCCTTGTCAAACACTGAAATCTGACTTATCAATCTACCCGCATTCAATCCATTTTCTTTATTAAGCACTGATTTTAGAAATGTACTTGTATGCAGCAGTCCTTTCATTATTATATCTGCCTCACCTTTTACTATAAATTCCACTGCTTTTTCTGCAGCCTTTCTATTGTCAGGCTCATCAATTATTTCACATAATAGTCTCTTATTATTTTTAATTGCTATTTTTTCTATTTTTTCTTTATCTCCTACAAGTATAAATTCTCCTAATTTAAGTTCTGTAGCCTTTTTAACTATTTCCAATATATCCAAATCCTCTGCTGCAGCTACAATGATCCTTTTCTTTTTTCCCCATCTTTTTGATTTAATTTGCTCTATTAAATCATTAAGATTTTTTATCATTTTTCTTCCCCCTAAGTACCACTTTGCTTTTTCTTCACCCCTTAAACACCTTAGATAGAATACGTTCAGCAAGCAAATAATTTTTTCCTTTAAGCTTAGCTGCTGTCCCTATTATTTTATTTTACAAATTACAAGTAAAAAATGCTACCTCCTTTGGAAATTATTTTCATTAGAAATAGCCCATTAATTTTAAAACGATTCAATTTTCTCATTGCAAAAACAATTATATTCGACTTGTGACAATATATGAATGAATTTCTTTATCGCTGGATTATTATTTGATTTTCTCCAGGCTGCAATAACATCAAAAGAATATTGTTCTCCCTTAAGTGGTATAAAACAAATTTTTTTGCTTGCATTAACCTTGAGCCTTTGTGGTACAATTGCAACACCATATCCCGCTTCGACCATCAATAATGAAGAATTTATACACTTATATCGAATCTTCCTATCTTGGGATAATTTTTCCGAATTAAAAATCTCATTCACAAATGTAGCATATCCATTAAAATCATCATTTGAAGGCATTAAAATACGTTCTGAATTCAGTTCATGAATCGTAACATTTCGCTGCTTAGCTAAGGGATGATCATTACATACTACAGCGCAAAGAACATCTTCATATAGCTTGTACGTATTGCACCAAGATAGAATATCTTTATCAAAATTGACTGTCAGGATTAAATCGAAATCACTATTTTTAAGCTTTTGAGCTAATTTTCCATATTCACAAGCCATTAATTTTAATTCAATATGAGGGTAATGTTTTTTAAATAGCTGTATAGATGATACAAGAATATCTTTAGTATGTGCATATAAATAACCGATTTTCAATTCCGCTTTAATTCCATATACCGCCATTTTTACTTTTTTCATACCTTCATCATATCGGTTTACAATAGCAATGGCCTCTACTAAAAATAATTTTCCTATTGCAGTCAATTCAACACCATGGTGGTTTCTTACCAATAAAGTTAAGCCAATTTTTTTCTCCAATAAAGCGATATGCTTACTAAGTACAGATTGTGTAATATAGAGCTGCTGTGCTGTTATACTAAAATTCAAGTTTTTAGAAAGCACAATAAACTCACGTAATAAGCTAATTGGCATCTCATATTTCTCCTCTTTATATTTTAAATATTGCCTTATAACAATACATTTCTTTGAAATAGTTTACATTAGTTTGTATCTTAAAAGGCTCCTTCATTATCAAGATACCAAAATCGATACTTGTAATCAATTTTAAATTATTATATAATTGATTCAAAAATGGAATAGGTGAGTTATGATGACAGAAGAACAATTAAAATATTTTGTAACCATAATAGACACGGGCAGTTACATGGAAACCGCCTTAGAGTTAAATATTGCCCAATCTTCTGTCAGCAAACAAATACAGGCACTGGAACGTGAACTAGGTGTCCAGCTCTTTAATCGCCGCCGCAGGCATGTAAAATTAACGGAGGAAGGTAAACAATTATTACCCCAGGCACGACATATATTAGGAGAAATCTATCATCTAAAATACATGGCAAAAAAACTACAACCTGGATACAAATACAGAATAACAGTACTAACTCTGCCTATAATGAGCTGTTTCGGCTTTCACATTCCAGTAAGCAGATTTGAATTGGAAAACCCTTCATTTATAATTAACCTCAAGGAATTGGAAGAACCTCAATTATTTCGTAAATTGCTAGGCAATAATTTTGACATAGCATTGACCTATTGGGACGAACAAAACTTAACCAACGGCAAAAACCCGTTTGTCCCCGTTTCAACGGATAAAATTGTCCTGGCAGTTCACAAAGACAATCTCCTGGCAAAACTAGATCATATTACCCCGGAACAATTAAAAAATATCCCTCTTATGCTGATGGAAACCTATACATGCATATCCCATCTATGCATGGCTTTTTTCGAAGAACATCATATTGTCCCGAATATTATATTTAGAGGAAGACCTGAAACTATTTTAGGCGGTGTGGAAGCTAAACTTGGTTCTGCTTTAATAGCACGTAAACTGGCCAGCCAATTACTAGCTAACAATGTTGTCTTAATACCTCTCTACCCCAGTATTCCAGCTACATTGGGAGCTGTTATCAACAAACACAGTCAAAAAAATCCCAAGGTCAGAGAATTAATTAAAATGTTAATTGATAGAAACAATGAATGATCATTATCCTCCTATAGCCGTCATGTTCCTCTTTACATACTCTCCCTTCTCCAGATTATGTTCCTTAGGTTTGTTGTTAATTGAGTCAATTATTATTTTTTTCAAATTTCCTCCATTTCTCAGTGCCGATTTCAAATCTATTTCATAATCTGAAAGGAGGCAGTCTTTGAGCTTACCATCTGCTGTCAATCTGACTCTGTTGCAATTTCTACAGAACTTATGGGAAACAGGACTTATAAGTCCCACCCTACCTTTCCCATCAGGTAATTTATAGTATTCAGCTGGCGATGACACATCTTTTCTTTCAATTTTTTTTAATTCTTTAACTTTCTCTAAAACCGTTTTATTGGATATAAATTTATTCAGTGACCAGTCCTTTGTCCGTCCAATGGGCATAAGTTCAATAAATCTGACATCTATTTTCTCATATTTTGTTAGATTGACAAAGCTTTCTATCTCACTGTCATTAAATCCGCTGATCAAAACCGTGTTTAATTTTATCGGCGCAAGTCCCACTTTCCTAGCTTCTTCAATTCCCTCAAAAACATCTTTCAGGCATCCTCCCCTAGTTACATCATAGTATTTCTTCTGATCTAAAGTATCCAGACTAACATTTACCCTATTGAGGCCTGCATTTTTTAAATTTCCGGCATACTTTTTGAGAAGTATTCCATTTGTAGTCATGGCAAAATCTTTAATTTTATTTAACTTGCCTATGTTTTCAATTAGATTTATGATGCCCTTTCTAATTAGAGGTTCTCCTCCTGTTATTCTTATTTTTTTTATTCCCAGTGACACAAAAATTTTTGCCAGTTCATATATTTCCTCCAGCCTCAATATCTGATCATGTTGTATCTTTGTTATACCTTTTTCAGGCATACAATATCTACATCTGAGATTGCATAAATCTGTAACGGATATTCTCAAATAATTTATGTTTCTTTCATATGAATCTATCATATTATTCCTCCATCACGTGACTCCTATACTCACGCATCTTTAAACATCCACCAAAATTAATATATCTATCTAAATATTGTTTAATCGTTTTCAATAGATGATAAACGTCTCTTAAACAATTATCCATTTAATTTAGTAAATCATAATTTGTACCTGCAATCAATTTAAAATTATTATATAATCGATTCAAAAACGGAATAGTTAAAATATTTTACTATCCTAATAGGCATCATAAATTATTCATTTTTGGAATAAGCAATCACTTTTTTTGAATTGGAAATTGAATTTATAAGATGTTATGCTAAATTCAGATAATGACTTTACTCACAATATTTGATAATTATCTAAAATTATTTATCAGTAAAGGAGGCAACTAAATGGAAGAACAAAAAACAAATAAAAAAGATTTTCTCAGCGCAACAAATATAACGGGAATTACATCAGCCCTAAATGGTTCAAGGGAATTAATTCAAAATGAGTCATCACAAGATGATGTATCATCCTCTACTAAAACTGTAAAAACATGCTGCAGAGCATGTATCTCCAACTGTGGTGTTATTGCCCATGTCAAGAACGGCAGAGTAGTCAAGCTTGAAGGCGATCCTGAAAATCCTATGAGCAAAGGATCCATGTGTGCCAAAGGACTTTCCGGCATACAAGCTCTTTATAATCCAAATCGTAATAAGTATCCAATGCTGAGAGTGGGCAAGCGAGGTGAAAATAAATGGAAGCGTATTTCCTGGGATGAAGCCATTGATATTCTCGCCAAGAAACTTATGGAAACACGTGAAAAGTATGGAGCAGAAGCTGTACTCTGTTCTACTGGAGGAGGTGGAAATCCTGAATTTTGGAGTATCGCCAGATTTTGTAATGTATTTGGTACTCCCAACTGGTTTGAACCCGGTTGTGCTCAATGTTATCTGCCGCGTATTCTAGCCAATAATTTGATGTATGGTGGTTCTGACTACAGTATTGCCGACTCAAATTGCCTGGAAATTTACTATGCCGATGATACACCAATGAAATGCTTGGTCTTGTGGGGAGCAGCTCCTTCCTACTCCAGTCCTGCAATGGGCGGAGGTGCCGTTGCAGACCTTCGTGCCAAGGGAGTAAAAACCGTTGTAATCGATCCCCGTATGACACCAGATGCAGCTAAAGCTGATGTTTGGTTACCTATAAGACCGGGAAGCGACGTGGCACTACTACAGGCCTGGACTCGCTATATCATTGATAAAAAACTTTACGACAGTGATTTCGTCCTGAAATGGACAAATCTGCCTTATCTGGTGGATGTCAAGACCAAGATGTTCTTACGTTCTAATAAGAGCAATGACCCTAATGTTCCAGATACTTTTATGGTGTGGGATACAAAAACCAATTCAGCTAAGCCCCTAATCTATCCCTGGAATAATGATCTGTCTCCTGCACTGGAGGGCAGCTTTAGCGTAAATGGAGCTGAATGTAAAACCGGATTTCAGCTTTTAAAGGAGAGAGTGGAACCCTATACTATTCAAAAGGCGGCAGAAATATGCTGGCTTAACGCAAGTAAAATTGAAGAGGCCATCAATATATATGCACAAAATTCTCCTGCAGGTCTCTGCCTTGGCGTTGCCACCGATCAAAGCCCCAATTCAGTACAGGCAGCCATGGCAGCAATTATTCTCAATGCGCTGATGGGCAACATCGAAAGGCCAGGATCACTGATGCAACGCTTTAAAACAAGCGGTGTTATTCCCGGTGATGCTGCTGTTTCAACCTATATAGTACCAGCTGCCCGTAAATTGCTTCCAGCGGAACAACTCAAAAAGCGTCTGGGCGGCAACGAATACAAAGGACTTCTATTCTGGTGGGCAGGACACCCTGGTAGTGTCAAAGAGGCAATCCTGACTGGAAAACCTTATAAACCAAGAGTCTGGATTGAGCGTTCCGGCAATAAGTTTGCCAATGTAGCCGAGAGTAAGTCATGGGTTCCCGCTATTAAAGAAATGGAGTTTGTTGTGCATATGTATATGTACCCTACTTCATTCTCCAATTATGCAGACATGCTCCTTCCTGCAGCAGAATGGCTGGAGACGGATATGCCCGTGGAGTCCTGTAATAAAGTCTTTGCTAGACAAGCAGTTACCCACCTTTGGGAAACCATGGATGAAACATTATTCTGGTCCAAACTGGCAAAACGCTGTGCAGAACTTGGACATGAAAACTGCAAGAAAGCATTTGATGAAGAATTTATGGGAAACGATCTTCCTTACTGGAAAGATATGAATGAACTTCTAAATCGCTGTACAAGCGCCTTTGATATGACATGGGATGAATTTAAGGAAAAAGCTCCCTTTGAGTTCCTTCCTAAAAACCAGTGGAAACAGTATTATGTCTACAAGCAGAATAACCCAAAGACAGGCAAGCCAAGAGGATTCGATACACCTTCCAAGAAAATTGAACTCTATTTGGAGAGTCTCATTACCTTAGGAAGAACGGGAATGCCTTACAGTACTTGTGAACTGCCTCCTGCTTCAAAAGACTATGACCCGCTGCCATACTATCTGGAACCTTCTGAAAGTCCTATTGAAGACAGTGAGCTTGCTAAAAAGTACCCTTTGGTTATGACCAATGGGAGACTTCCATTTTATCATCATTCAACCTTGAGAAATGTTCCATGGCTGCGTGAAATGTACCCCGTTCCTGAGATCTGGATTCACCCGGAAGCTGCAAAAACCTACGGCATTTCCCATGGAGACTGGGTATGGGTGGAATCACTAAGAGGCAAGATCAAGGCAAAAGCCAATGTGACAAAGGGCATAAATCCTGGTGCCGTATATATGGAACGTTTTGTTTTCCCCGAAAATTACCATACTGAAACAGAAGGATGGCGTGAAATGAACGTCAACGTACTTTCAAAATCAACTGCTCCATACAACGATGTTGTGGGGACCTACACTTTAAGAGGATTTCTCGTAAGGGTTTCAAGAGCTGAGGACGGTCCGCCAAAAGGAGTCTGGACTAAACCTGAACAGTTCAAGGCATGGCTCCCTCAACCATCCGATCCTACGGAGGTGGTTAAATAATGAAACAAAATGTTTTGGTAATTGATTTAGACAGGTGTATCGGCTGCTATGGATGCAGTGTAGCATGTAAAATGGAGAATGAAGTTGCACTGGGTTCTTCGAGAAATAGAGTACTG
The DNA here is from genome assembly GCF_900184915.1 of Clostridium sp. HV4-5-A1G. Lineage (NCBI taxonomy): Bacteria > Bacillati > Bacillota > Clostridia > Eubacteriales > Clostridiaceae > Clostridium > Clostridium sp. HV4-5-A1G. The sequence goes on from NZ_FXYI02000014.1 coordinate 25,760, forward strand.
ACCATAGGTCCTACAGGAACATATCCGGATGTACAGATGTATTGGCTGCCGGTTATGTGCCAGCAATGTGCTGATCCTGCTTGTGTCAAGGTCTGTCCTACAGGGGCATGCTATAAACGCAGTGACGACGGTGTTGTTCTCATTGATCAGGAAAAATGCATAGGCTGCAAGAGCTGTCATAGAGCCTGTCCTTATGAAATAAACAACTTCAACAACGAAATGAGAGTAATGGATAAATGTACTCTGTGCACTCAATTGACAGAAAAAGGTGAAAAACCTGCATGTGTAAAAAATTGCTCAGGCAGGGCCATGATTTTTGGCGATATCAATGATCCGGACAGCGATGTATCCCTGGCATTAAAAGAAGCTGGCAGTGAAAATGTATATAGTCTTCGGGATGTTGGCACTCACCCTTCTGTTCGATACATTTTGCGCCGTGACAAGTGGATTGATGTTATCCCGCAGGAGTGCAGCCAGCAGGACGGGAGGAAAAGATAGGTGAATAAGAATCCAGAGTACCTGACACTTATGAGAAACCGTGAAAATTTGTATCGTTTTTTGGAGCGCCTTTATAAATCAGAAGTGGATGAACCCTTATTTATGCAGATGAAAAACATGGACTTTCCTGTAGATTGCTGTGAAATTGAACTCAGGGAAGGATACCAAATGCTTGGAAAATATCTGGATAATCATGGTAATACTGCATTGACTGACCTGGCTGTAGATTATGCGAAAATTTTTCTTGCTGCAGGAATAGCGGAGGGTTCTGCTGCATTTCCCTATGAGTCGGTGTATACCAGTGAAAAGAAAATCATGATGCAGGATGCCCGGGATAAAGTGATGACTATATATGCGGCAAAGGGTCTGAAAAAAGATGAGGAAAAGCTGAATCTCTTTGAAGATCATATATCCCTAGAACTGGAATTTATGGCATTTCTATGTCAAGAGGCACAAGAAGTTTTGAATATACAGGATGAATCAAAATTTTTGCCCTGCTTAAAGGAACAGATGAATTTTTTAAGTAAGCATTTATTGAATTGGGTTCCAAGCTTCTGCAGTGACATAGAAAAGTATGCCGATACAGAATTTTACAAGGGGATTGGAAAAATCACCAACGGCTATTTGCACTTGGACAATACAATTCTGGAAAGTTTAACGAATTAGCTGCAAATATAATTTATAAAAAGATAGGAGGGGTAATCATTGGGTTATTATGTGAGTTCGGAAAGAATGGACAAAATAATCGATGAACTTAAAAAAGAATACAAAATATATGCTCCTAAACGCTTTGAAAATCGCGGTTGGAAGCCTAATACCGACCTAATACGCTATGCTGAAATCAATTCGGTATCAGAGATCGTCTATGATGAAAAATCTGATTTTTCACCGAAAGAAGTCTTTTACCCTATTAGTCAGACACTTCTTTATTTTACGGAAGATAAATGTATTGAGAGTAGTATTGATGACAGTAAAAATATCATTTTATTTGCCCGCCCCTGTGATATTAACGGCATCAAGAGGCTGGACACTATTTTCCTGAAAAACGGCGATAAAGAGGATAATTATTATAAGCGATTACGTGATAAAATAAAGATCTTCATGATGGAATGCCGGAAAGGATGGGATAATTGTTTCTGCGTTTCCATGGGTTCAAATCGGACTGACAACTACAGCGCAGCTGTAAGATTTGAAGACAACGGCCTATTGATAGAAGTAAAGGATGAGGAATTTAAAAAATACTTCAGCGGGGAAACCTCAAGGGATTTTACTCCTGAATTTGTTCAGCAAAACCAAACAAAAGTAAAATTACCTAAAATAGACAATATTGATCTCTTGAGAAAAGTTTACAACTTGAAATTATGGGATAGCTTCAATACAAAGTGCATAAGCTGCGGCGCCTGTAATACAGTCTGTGGTACGTGCAGCTGTTTTGACACTACGGATATCATATACAATGAAACAAGCCGCAGGGGAGAGAGAAGAAGAGTATGGTCATCCTGCATGCTTGAAGAATTTACAACTATGGCAGGTGGACATAAAGTTAGAGAAACAGCCGGTAAAAGAATGAGATTTAAAACCCTGCACAAGGTTTATGATTACAATGCCCGTTTTGGCGGTACAGAGCATATGTGTGTAGGCTGTGGCCGCTGCAGCCGCCGATGTCCAGAGGAGATTTCATTTTCTGATACTATCAACAGTTTGAGCGATGAAATAGAAAAAATATCAAGTGAAGAACCATCATCCAGGGAGGTGAATAAATAATGACCAATATCACCTTACCTGCACCTTATAAAATTCTAGATGTGATACATGAAACCAATGCCGAATATACCTTCAGGGTTGCATATGATAAGGACAATATCAAGTACGGACAATTTTTTCAGCTGTCAATTCCCAAGGTAGGCGAGGCCCCGATATCCGTAAGCGGCAAGGGAGCTGGATGGCTTGAATTCACAATTCGAAAGGTAGGCAGACTTACAGAGGGAATTTTCGGCCTGCAGCCTAATGACACACTGTTTATGAGAGGTCCCTATGGTAACTCCTTCCCCCTAGATAAATTCAGGAACAAAGACCTGGTGGTAATTGCCGGCGGTACCGGCTTCGCTCCAGTCAAAGGCCTTTTAAACTACTTTTATGAACATCCAAAAGAGATCAAATCCGTAAATCTAATTGCCGGCTTCAAAGATATCGACTGCGTTTTGTTCGAGTATGATCTTAAAAAATTCAAAACTGTATTCAATACAATCTATACCTTAGATAATACTAAAGTAGATGGATTTGAAACTGGAATGGTTATAGCGCACATTAAAAAGATTCCATTTAATACCTTTAAAGACTATAATGTTATTATAGTTGGTCCTCCAATAATGATGCACTTTGCAGCTCAGGAGTGCCTTGCAAATGATGTGGAAGAATCCAAAATATGGGTTTCTTTTGAAAGAAAAATGTCCTGTGCAGTAGGCAAGTGCGGACACTGCAAGATAAACGAAACCTATGTCTGCCTGGAGGGACCGATTTTCAACTATACTAAAGCCAAAGATCTGCTGGATTAACTATTAAATTCTTTGGCATTGTTGGCTCCAAATTTTATACCCAAATTAATCTATGATTATTTACGTGAAAATTAGGCAAAACTTGAATCAGCTTAAATGTTAGATTTGGCAGATTCAAGTTTTGTCTATATAATAATATAAAAATAGGGGGAATTAAAAATGATTGATGTAGATAATGCTCTAAATATAATTAATGAAAATACAAAAAAGCTTCCTTTAGAAAAAAAGGATATACTATCCTGTCTTAACAAAATTTTAGCAGAGGACATATATTCCAAAGATGATCTCCCACCCTTTGACAAGTCCGCAATGGACGGATATGCTATCAAAAGTGATGATACTAGAAACTGTGATACAGAAAACGCGGCAGAATTTGAGATCAAAGGATCAATAAAAGCAGGAGACTATTGCGAAGATGAACTAAAATCCGGTGAAGCTTTTAAAATTATGACAGGAGCGCCCCTGCCTAAAGGTGCAGATGCTGTTATAGAAATTGAAAAGGTGGAAGTTAAAGGCAGTATATTAAAAGTATCCCAAATTGTAAACAAAGATAATAATGTAGTCAAGCTTGGAGAAGAAACTAAAGTTGGTGAATTGGCACTAAATAGGGGAAGTAAGATTAGGCCCGTAGAAATAGGCTTATTGGCTTCATTAGGGTATAGTTCTGTAAATGTCTATAAAAGCCCTACTGTTGCCTTAATCATTACTGGGGATGAATTAGTCAGTATAGATAGCAAACTGAAAAGAGGTAAAATTAGAAACAGCAATGAATATTCACTAAAAGCTTTAATTAAAAATTTAGGTGCAAAAGTCTTGTCCTTAGGAGTAATTAAAGATGACAAGGACAATTTAAGAGAAAAAATTAAATATGCCTTAGAAAATGCGGATATAGTAGTCAGCTCAGGTGGAGCATCTGTTGGAGACTACGACTTTATAGACGATCTGTTAAAAGAAATAGGAGCAGATATAAAATTTACCTCAGTAGCAATCAAGCCTGGAAAACCAGTAACTTTTGCCACATATGAGGAAAAACTATTTTTTTCTCTGCCAGGCAATCCATTGTCTTTAATAACAACTTTTCAAGAACTTGTTAAACCTGCAATTGAAAAAATGATGGGTAAGCAATTTGAAAATAAAGGAGAATTCCCTGTTATTTTAATGGAAGATTTTAAAGCCAAAATAGGAAGGAAAAAATATATATACGTAGAAATTAAAGAACATGATGGAAAATATTACGCTTATAAAGTAGGATCACAATCTTCCAATCATCTAATGACTATGAGTAGATCAAACGGAATTATTATTATTCCTGAAAAATGTGCAAATGTTAAGGCAGGAGAGGTCTTAAATGGAAAATTCATACTATGACATTATATGATTCTACTGAGTATAGATTAAAGATTGGAGGATGAAAGAGGAAAAATGAGTAAAAAAGAATGGCCTGATATTTTAACATTAGCGCTTGGAATTGCACTATTGCCGTCTATATGGGCTGTTATAAGTCCATATATTAGAATTTCAACGGGAGCAGTGGCTCTTATTTGTGCAGCTGTCTATGTAGCTAATGGCAATAAAATTGAAGATGGGATTAAAATTTCAATAGGTTTTTTATGTGGTGATATATGGGCTTGTTGTGCATTGAAAATGATGGACATAATGCAGTTTAATCCGAATGTGGAATTGTTTATTACCCTATTTGTTTTGGGGTTACTGGCAGTAATAATTTCAGGATTGTTTACTAAATGGATATATCTACCTGCATGGTTGTGTGGATGGGCCGTGGGTTTGACTATTATGACTACCGGCAGAATTAATAATTTAGGAAGTCTAGCTATACAAATTGGACTCTCTATGCTAGTGGGTGTATGGTATGTAGGTGCTGGAGTTGACAAATTTCAAAAATTCTTATTTAAATTATATAATAGATAAGGAAGATTTGTGTAAAATGTTATACAATAAAGTTGCAGAGAAGGAAAAAGATATAATTCGGTTATAAATAAAGCAGACATCCGCTAGTTTAGCTGGCGGATGCTTATTGTCAACCTTATCCACTAATTTCAAAAGTTTAAAAGTCATTAGCTTCTTTAATAAACTTTTGGTTTATTTCTAAATTAACGGAGCTAGCGCTATACTCACATCATTATCAATACCTGATCCAATCTTATTTTTATTTGTAAATCTGTTGATGTATAATCCAAAATCTTAGAATTGATAAACACCTGCAAATTATATATAATAATCATGTAGTAGAGTAAATTTAAAAAGGTCAATAAAAAAGAGGGATATTATGTCATTTGATTTTGTAGCAATAGATTTTGAAACATCCAATAATAAATATACCAGTGCATGTTCCATAGGTATTGCTGCCGTAAAAAATAACGAGATATGCAAAAAGGAATATTTTTTAATTCACCCACCGACTCTTGAGTTCAGCAAAAAAAATATATCCATCAATGGGATAACTCCAGAAGACGTTGAAAACTCACCACTTTTTCCCGATATATGGAATAATATAAGTACTTATTTTAAGGACAACCTAATGGTTGCCCACAATGCTGCATTTGACATGTCTGTACTCAAAAATTGCCTGACATTGTACAAGATACCCATGCCAAATTTTAAATATGTTTGCAGCATACCGATATCAACAAGACTATGCAGGGGTAAAAAAATAGGTAAGTCCCTAGAAGACCGCGCCAGGTATTTTGATATAGATTTAGGACACCACCATAATTCTCTCGATGACGCCATAACCTGTGCCAATTTAGTCATCGAATGTGTGAAACGCTCTCATAGGAAAAGCCTTGAATCCTTCTGCAATACATATACCAGTGTTCCAGTTAAAAATTTTAAGGATCTACATCCTAAAATAGAACTTTTCAAAAAAAGAAGTCCTATTTTTCATAATAAATTCAATACAGTTAAAATATCTGAAATTAAACCTGAGTGTAACAGTATCGATACTTCCAATCCATTCTACAATAAAACTGTGGTCTTTACAGGAGATCTAGAAAATTTAAATAGAAGAGATGCCATGCAGGAAGTGGTAAATTTAGGCGGTATATTAAAGAGCGGTGTATCAAAGAAAACAGACTATTTAGTTGTGGGAATTCAGGATAAATCCCTAGTTGACAATTCCGGAATGAGTTCTAAAGAACAAAAGGCAGCTGAACTCAAAGATCAGGGATATGATATTAAAACAATCTACGAAGATGAGTTCTTAGATATGATCAAATATAAAACCAATAGGGAAAATATCGATATTTCCAAAAAAGTTTTAGATTTAGAATCCCTTATAGTCTTCAATAATTTAAATGACAAAATAGAAAAATTGAAAGAATGGAAATTATTGAGCCCTTCGGCAAATGATTTAAAAGACATATACTATAAAAAGAAAAGTAATATTTATAACGCTGACATTCTGGGATATATAAGCAAGACAACAAATCCTAAATGTATAAGTCAATCTTATGAAACAATTGTACTAAAGGTTGAAGATAAGATTATAAAAATAGCTCCTGCTTATCTGCTTGAAATGCAGAAAAAAGACTTTCAGCAGAATCAATAGCATGTAGCCTGTACTAAAACCTATAGGTAATTGCGAAACTCACTGATAAAAATGAATTGATGATGGGAAGAAGTTTCAAAAAAAGGTAATTAGAAGATTAGAGGTAATTCTTGTAATTTATAATAGCTAAACAGAAAAAAAGGGCATAAGAAATAAAGCCATGATTAATTCTAAAATT
>NZ_FXYI02000015.1:0-32491 GCF_900184915.1 Clostridium sp. HV4-5-A1G
TGCCAAAGAAAGCTGTTTATATGTTATCATAAATATGTAACTCCTTTCTGAGGTATAATGGTGATTTTGTTTCTTGACCAATTCAATTTTACCATAAATCAGTGAGGAGTTATTTTATTTTGCAGCAAGAAATATACCGCATTTATGCGGATTACAGCGTTTCGCAAACGCCTATAATCTGATATGTTTGAAAGGGGGAAAATTGGATGAATAAACAAAATAATTCTGTAAACAAAATTGTTGAACAAAATAATCAGTTACGCGAAAAATTGAGGGAGGAGAATAGAGAGTATTATGAACAGCTTCTGGTATACCTCCGCAGTGCCGGATTATTTTATGACGATTATGAGATAGAAAACTTATTACTGCAGATTTTGCAGGATATAATTTCTGCCCAGGAGGATGGACAATCTGCTGAAGAATTTTTTGGGAAAAGGCCCCAGCTGGCGGCGGATGAATTGATTCAGAACCTTGGTAAATCCAGCAGGAAAGAAACATTGAAATTGGTAGGTCTGGTTTTTGGCATAAGCTCCTTTTTTGAACTGCTGAGTGCATTGGCATCTCCGGATAAGGGAATAAACCTTCTCGTATTGATTATATACGGCCTGCTGAGCTTTTTATTTGTAGGAATTGTATTTTTTATAATACACAAGAGTATTTATACAAAAGTTATTAGAGGAAAGGTTGCTTCCTTTCTGTTTACATGGCTCATCTTCTCTTTGATGATTGGTTCATTTATATTGATTGAAATATTTATTCCACCACTGCTGACTGTACATTTGTCAAATTCTCTGGGAATTTTCATAATATCCATTTTGCTTATTGGCAGTGTTATTCTGGCATTTATCCGAAGTAAGCAGGATGGAAGGATGTGGTGGCCTTTTCTGCCTTTCATATGGATTTTAGGTCTTATTGGAATTGCTTCAAGGCTGCCCGTGACGGAAAACTGGATGTCAGGCAGTAATGGCAGAATTACTTCAGCAGTGTTGACTGGGGTTGGGTTCATTCTTTTCTGGGTATTGACTTATTTGTGCCTTAGAGAAAAGAAAGAGTAGTTATTTTTGCTAGGTTCTCCACTGTTGCCAACTGTGTAAACGAGAAGTTTGTCCTTCCCAAACAGGGGGAGCTCACATGAAAATTCACTTCAGGTGAACATGAATTGAGTGAAGGCGAGAAGAAGGAATTTCTGCAGTTTATCAGGGATAAATCGCTTCACATGGCAGAACTGATAACTTGTTTACTCCCAATTCGTGACGGCTTTTCATGGTTGTATTACCTCCTTGTATTTGATAATATTGTATTACATGCTGAAGTTGGCTCCATGTCAATAGGCAGGTGAATATATTTGAATTATCACATTGGAGAATTTTCTAAAAAAGTTGGGTTGAGTATTGATACATTACGATATTATGAAAAATTGGTATTTATAAGAAAAAGATTAAGGAGCAAGAGGTCAATAAATGAGGAAAAAGTTTTTTATAGTGTTTTTGTGTTTGATTTGTTTGACTGCTGCAGGGTTTGAACTTTTTACACATAGAAATATATTTCACGATAAAAATACAGCAAAGGTACAGAGTAAAAATACGGTTGATGAAAAAAAGCATGATACAATTGATGAAAAACTAAAGAAAACAATAGTATTTGAGAATTCGGATAAAGACGGAGATGGCATAAGGGATCAGGAAGATATACTTCTTGGAGCGAGAAAAGAAGCCCGTAAAAAAGTAAAATATAAAAGCGGGTATTATGTAGGCGGATACCCTTCGGAAAATGAAGGTGTGTGTACTGACCTGGTCTGGAGGGCTTTTAAGAATGCAGGGTATAATCTTAAGGATATGGTGGATGAGGACATAAAAAATAATCCTAGTAATTATGCAGGTGTTCTTAAAAGAATTGATCCGAATATAGATTTTAGGAGGGTGTCCGTTCTCTATATTTATTTTAAGAACCATGCAGCCAGTATCACTACTCAGCTGAAACCCAATGATTTTGAAAATCTGAAACAGTGGCAGCCGGGCGATATCCTGACTTTTGACAATAGCGAACACATAGCTGTAGTTTCCGACAAGAGAAGGGCAGACGGTATTCCATATATAATACACAGTGCACCGCCCTATGCCAGAGAAGGTAATGAAATCATGTACTGGATGCCTAGAATAACAGGTCATTTTAGATTTCCTAAATAAGTTATGTGAGAAAGAGGACTATTTTAATCCAGATCTTTTTTTGAATAACCGCAGCAGTGGGGAACAGGCAGGTCAGAATCATAAGCACTGCAGGCATCATGATAATAGCTGAGTTTATGGTCAATTAAACGTAGATTTTTCTTTAAAGAGTCTATTTGCTTTAGCACATTTTCTCTGTGCCTTAGGAGCATGTCATTGCGGGCATGTAGTGTATAATTCCCCTGATTCTGCCAGTCTGTAAACTGTTTTATATCTTTTATGCTCATTCCCGTATTTTTCAAACAACAGACTATAGAAAGCATTTCCAGGTCATCCTGAGTGAAAATACGGTTTCCCCATTTGTTTCTTCTGATGGAAGGCAGCAATCCTTCCCGATCATAATATCTTAGTGTATATGTGGTTAAGTTCATTTTTTTGGCTGCTTGGGAAATAGTGTATTCCAAATTAATCACCTCAAATCATGTTTTATCTTATTATTATACATCTTACAGTTAACTCTAAGGCAAATGCAAGAAAGGCATTATCTCCTTTTAAGGAGTGGGGGTATTAGCAAATGGCAGTCTTCGGATAAATAAATTTTTTGTTATATACTATTGACTTACAGCTATCTAAAAGGTTTATAGTTATAGTAATGAATATTTGAAAGAAGGTTATAGATTATGAAAGTTATAGCAATTAATGGAAGCCCGCGGAAGGATGGAAATACAAGTCAAGCTTTAAAGGTAATGGCAGATGAATTGCGAAATCAAAATATAGATGTTGAGATTATTCAGATTGGACATTTAAATATCCATGGATGTACAGCATGTGGATACTGTGTAACTTCTGAGAAAAACAGATGTGTTTTTAAAGATGATATTGTCAATGAAGCAGCAGAGAAAATGAGAGAGGCAGATGGATTTATTCTGGCATCACCTACCTATTATGCCGGAATTGCAGGAACCATGAAATCTTTTTTGGATAGAGTATTCTTTACAAGTTCAGGTTATTTTAAATTTAAAGTGGCAACTTCTATTTCTGTGGTAAGGCGTGCAGGAGGTGTGGATGTAGTACATCAGTTAAATAACTATCTCAATCTGGCGGAAACAATTTTACCACCATCTCAATATTGGACCTCAGCCTATGGTATGAATAAAGGTGAGGTTATGCAGGATGGCGAGGGAATACAGACACTTCGCAAAAACGCAAGGGCCATGGCATGGCTTCTCAAAGTAATTCATGATGGAAAGGAGAAATTTTCTCCACCTGATGATGAAGATCATATCATGACAAATTTTATTAGGTAAATTATGAAAGGATATAGTTGGTAATAAAATAGAAGTACAGATTAATGACAAACAGCGGGATAAATTGAGCCTGCTGTTTTGTTTTTAATTAGGTCAATGATTTTAAGGATCACAAGATAAAGGTGAAAATTCTATTACTTTAGTTCAATTTGCTTGTATTTTATAGTATACTAAAATTAATAGTAAAAAAGATACAATATACGAAAAAAAGTGTATTTGGAAGTCCTGCATTTTACATCATTTGTTCTTTGAAATTTACACTTTGAACTTTACATTTTAGCAAAGTATCCAGGGGGCACAATAGTGCTTATCACATCCACACTTTGAAAAGATTGGGCGTGGTACAGTGGCCTTTTGATCAATAAACATAACAGGGAGGATTAGATACATGTATTGTGTTAGAAAAGTAGACAAAGATATCTATTGGGTTGGTGGAAATGATAATCGCCTTGCCCTATTTGAAAATGTTCATCCAATTCCTGAAGGAATTTCCTATAACTCCTATATGCTTTTGGATGAGAAAACTGTACTCTTTGATACAGTGGATTGGGCGGTTTGCCGCCAGTTCCTTGAAAACATAGAGGCAGTTCTTAAAGACAGGACTTTAGATTACATGGTAGTCAATCACGTGGAACCGGATCATGCAGCTTGCATTGAAGAGGTTATTCTCCGCTATCCTGATGTAAAGATTATATGTACTAAAAAAGCTGCTGTATTTATGAGGCAGTTTGGTTTTGTTGCAGACAGAAAAGTAGAAGAGGTTAAAGAGGGAGACACCAAATCCTTTGGAAAACACAAGGTTATGTTTGTAACTGCTCCGATGGTACATTGGCCGGAAGTCATGGTTACCTATGATACCACAAATGGTGTATTATTTTCTGCCGATGCATTTGGTACCTTTGGAGCACTAGGTGGAAAATTATTTAATGATGAAGTGAACTTTGACAGAGATTGGATTGAAGACGCAAGAAGATATTATACAAATATCGTAGGCAAATATGGTTTTAATGTTCAGGCACTTTTGAAGAAAACCAGCAAGTTGGATATTAAGACTATTTGCCCGCTGCATGGTCCGGTATGGCGCAGCAATCTGGGATATTTTCTTGAAAAGTATGATAAGTGGAGCCGCTATGAACCTGAAGAAAAAGGTGTAATGATAGTTTATGCGTCAATGTACGGCAATACAGAGTCCGCTGCAAATAATCTGGCAGCCAGATTAGTGGAAAAGGGAATAAATAATGTGGTTATGTACGATGTTTCAAAAACCCATGTATCCTATTTGATTTCCGAAACATTTAAATACAGCCATGTGGTTCTTGCGTGTGTAACCTACAACATGAAAATTTACCCCCCAATGCTTGATTATCTGGAACATATGAAGGCGTTGAATCTTCAGAAGCGTACTTTTGCCCTTATAGAAAATGGTTCCTGGGCTCCTCAGTCGGGTAAATTGATGCGGGAATTTTTAAATGAAATGAAGGAAATGACTGTTTTAGATGATGAGATGTCATTGAGATCCAAAATGAAAGAGGATGATGCTGGTTCAATGGATGAGCTTGCTGACAGTATTATCAGGTCAATGAAATGATCTTAGAAGAACATCAATGTGCAATTAAGAAAATTATTGCGAAAAAATTATCAATATTTTAATTATGAAATATTTTCTGTAGTTTTAAATAAAATTTATTGCAGAACAATTATTAATGAACAATTTTTTTTAAATAATATCAAAACTCTAAAAATAAAAGGAATAGGAAGATAAAAAGTGTCAGATAGGTAGAATAAAATTTATTGCCATTTTAATGGAGATTTATGAGAAAAATGAGTCAAAATTAAGATTGTTAGGAAAAATGCTGAGGGCTATAATTAGTGTATAGGTTTTAGATTGATACTAAAGTAATATTATTTAATAAAAGGGAGGGGCATAAATGTTTTTTAAAACTACTGAACAACATGAAAATTTGAGAATGAAAATCAGAAAATTTGCTGAAGAGGAAGTTAAACCTATAGCATTCACACTGGATCAAGAGAATCAATTTCCAGATGAAATTGTTCATAAAATGACGGATATGGGAATTATGGGTATTCCATATCCAAAAGAATATGGAGGAGCTGGATTGGATGTAATCAGTTATGCTATAGCTGTAGAAGAGTTGTCAAGAATTGATGGCGGGGTAGGTGTAATTCTTTCTGCCCATACATCCTTGGGCACATATCCAATTGCCGCCTATGGAACTGAAGAACAAAAGCAAAAATACTTAGTCCCGCTGGCTAAAGGTGAAAAGCTTGGTGCATTTGGTTTGACTGAGGAAAATGCAGGTAGTGATGCTGGCGGCACAGAGACTACTGCTGTATTGGAAGGTGATCACTACATTTTAAATGGTGAAAAGATATTTATAACCAATGCAGGAAAAGCTGATGTTTATATAGTTTTTGCAGTTACTACTCCAAATATAGGTACTCACGGTATAAGTGCATTTATTGTGGAGAAAGGCTGGGAAGGCTTTAGTTTTGGAAAACATTATGATAAGATGGGTATTCGATCCTCAGCTACTGCAGAACTTGTTTTTAATAATGTAAAAGTACCTAAAGAAAATCTTTTAGGTAAGGAGGGTGAAGGCTTTAAGATCGCTATGTCTACTCTGGATGGAGGCCGTATTGGTATTGCAGCCCAAGCTCTCGGCATAGCACAGGGAGCATATGAGAATGCCTTAGAGTACTCGAAAGAAAGAATACAGTTTGGGAAACCAATCTGTCGACAGCAGGTCATTGCTTTTAAACTGGCGGATATGGCTACGAAGCTTAGAGCTTCCAGACTGCTTATTTACAGTGCGGCAGAGCTGAAGGGAAACCATGAACGTTACAGTGTGGAGGCTGCTATGGCAAAACAATACGCTTCGGATGCTTCACTTGAGATTGTCAATGATGCCCTTCAAATATTTGGAGGAAGCGGTTATATGAAAGGAATGGAGGTTGAACGCGCCTATAGAGACGCCAAAATCTGTACTATATATGAAGGAACCAATGAGATTCAGCGTGTGGTTATTGCCGCTCATATTGTTGGTAAAGCTCCTAAAGGCCAATCTGGAATTAAAACTTCTCAGCATGGACCAGCTACGGGTTATCGTAAGAAAATTGTTTTTAACAAGGGAACTTCCAAGGAAAAAGTTGATGCACTCGTAAAAGCTCTTAAGGAAGATGGATATGATTTTACAGTTGGAATTCCAATAGATACTCCTATAAATAAAGCAGAAAGAGTAGTAAGTATAGGCATGGGTGTAGGTAAAAGAGAAAATATGAAGCTTATAGAAGATTTAGCAGTACAAGCAGGTGCGGCTATAGGTTCTTCACGTCCAGTAGCTGAAACCCTTAAGTATGTACCACTGAATCGTTTTGTTGGTATGTCCGGTCAAAAATTCAAGGGAAATTTGTATATTGCCTGCGGTATTTCCGGTGCGGGTCAGCATTTAAAGGGCATAGTGGATGCTTCTACAATTGTTGCCATAAATATAGATCCTAATGCCAAAATCTTTAAAAATGCTGATTATGGTATAGTCGGAGACTTAGTAGAAATTGTGCCATTGCTTACTGCTGCACTGGATAATGGACAGCCTAAAAAGGAGGCACCGCCAATGAAGAAGATGAAGAGAGCAGTTCCTAAGAAAGTTGTTCCAAACTGGAAACATTATGTTTGTAATGGCTGCGGTTACGAATATGACCCAGCTGTGGGTGACCCTGAGGGTGAAATAAACCCGGGAACGCTTTTTGAAAATATACCGGAGGAATGGACTTGTCCTGCTTGTGGTGAAGAAAAAGGTGCATTTATAGAATGCTAAATTATAATTAATAAACAAAATAGGGAGGATTAAATACATGTATTGTGTTAGAAAAGTAGATGAAGATCTTTATTGGGTTGGAGGGAACGATAATCGTCTTGCCTTATTTGAAAATATTCATCCAATTCCAAGGGGAGTTTCCTATAACTCCTATGTGCTTTTGGATGAGAAGACTGTGCTCTTTGATACAGTGGATTGGGCAGTCTGCCGCCAGTTTCTTGAAAATATAAAAGCAGTTCTTAAAAATAGAACTTTAGATTACATGGTAATCAATCACGTGGAACCGGATCATGCGGCCTGCATTGAAGAGATACTTCTCCGCTATCCTGATGTAAAGATTATATGCACTGAAAAAGCTTTTATGTTTATGAATCAGTTTGGATTCAATTTAGATGAAAAAGTGGAAAAAGTTAAAGAAGGCGACACTAAGTCCTTTGGAAAACATAAAGTGGTGTTTGTAACTGCCCCGATGGTACATTGGCCGGAAGTCATGGTTACCTATGATGCTACAAATGGTGTATTGTTCTCTGCCGATGCATTTGGCAGCTTTGGCGCATTGGGTGGAAAGCTGTTTGATGATGAAACGGACTTTGACAGGGACTGGATTGATGATGCCAGGAGATATTATACAAATATTGTAGGTAAGTATGGACCTCATGTTCAGGCACTTTTGAAGAAAGCCAGCAAGCTGGATATTAAAACTATTTGTCCACTGCATGGTCCGGTATGGCGCAGTAATCTGGGATATTTTCTTGAGAAATATGATAAATGGAGCCGTTATGAACCGGAAGAAAAAGGTGTGATGATAGTTTATGCGACGATGTATGGCAATACGGAATCTGCTGCAAATAATCTGGCAACCAGATTAGTGGAAAAGGGAATGAATAATGTGGTTATGTACGATGTTTCAAAAACCCATGTATCCTATTTAATTTCCGAGACATTTAAATACAGCCATGTGGTTCTTGCGTGTGTAACCTACAATCTGAAAATTTATCCGCCAATGCTTGATTACCTGATGCATATGAAGGCGTTGAATCTTCAAAAGCGTACTTTTGCCCTTATAGAAAATGGTTCTTGGGCTCCTCAGTCGGGTAAATTGATGCATAAACTTCTGGAAGAGATGAAAGAGATGACTATTTTGGATAATGAAATATCATTGAGTTCCAGAATGAAAGAGGACGATGCCGGTTCAATGGATGAACTTGCTGACAGTATTATCAAGTCAATGAAATGATTTTAGAAAAATATCAGTGATTTTACAGTGCACCTCAAATGTTAAATAATAAGATAACATTTGAAGGTGCATTTTTTATGTCTGCATACCGGGATAAAAAAATGTTATTAATACAAAAAAGTAGATATAGTACAAAAATTCAAAAAAACTAGAGGATATTATGCAGTAAAATATTGTACTTTATGCCATGAAGAAGCTGATGTATTAAGTTAATATTAATATATAATATATCATTAAAAAGAAAAAACGTTTTCGCTAAAGTTTAGTTCTAAAAGAGGGGAGTTTTATTTATGTGCGAAGTTACAGAAGCGGCTAATGTACGTGCAATTGCTGCCAAGAAGAAACTATCATCACAATTTTTTAAAAAAGGCATATCAATTGCTTTATTTTCAGCTGTCATGTATGGATTCTATTCAGCATTTTTAACATTGGGTATGTCAAAGGGGATCTGGAGCGATTGGTATGGTGCTAATACAGCAGGCTTATCTGCTTTCGTCATTACATATCTACTAGGTGCACTTGGCAGTGCAGTGAATGATTCCTGCAGTGCTGTTTGGGCATTGCTTTATGCAAGTATTAAAGGTAAAATAGGGGATTTTTTTAGGTGTCTTAACACTACTCCAGGTCGTGTGATGATATTAGCTGCTCTTATAGGAGGTCCTATTTCCAGTACGGCTTATGTTGTAGGCCTTCAAATGGCAGGTTCAATTGTCATTCCTATTACTGCCCTTTGTCCAGCTATTGGTGCTATTTTAGGCAGAATTTTGTTTAAACAAGAATTAAACAAACGCATGATGCTGGGCATTGCTATTTGTGTTATTGCCAGTTTTATGATTGGCAGCACAAGTATTGGCGGAAGTGCACCAAAGGGTGCATTCTTAGGTGTTTGCATTGCTTTTATCGCTGCTCTTGGATGGGGATTTGAGGGTTGTGTTGCTGGTTATGGTACATCTATGATTGACTGTGAAATTGGTATTACTATTCGTCAGGTGACATCAGGTATCTCAAATTTGATTATATTGCTTCCTATTTTTGCTGCAATGGCAGGTAATATTAAACTTTCAGCTAATCTTGCTGGCCAGGCTTTTTCAAGCGGATCTGCCATGATTTGGTTTGCCTTAAGTGGTCTTTGTGCATTTGCATCATACATGTGCTGGTATAGAGGCAACAGTATGTGCGGTGCTGCTCTTGGCATGGCTTGTAATGGTACTTATTCATTTTGGGGACCTTTCTGCTGCTGGATAGTGCTTGGTGTATTTGGCGGTATGGAAGGTTGGGGATTACCTCCTATTGCCTGGATTGCCGCTATATTGATGATATTTGGTATTTTGGTAATATCCATGAACCCAATGGATTTATTCAGAAAAAAGGAGGTTAAGTAGTATGAAAAAACCGCTTAACTATGCTATTTTAAAATATTTTACGACAGTTAAAGAAGCTTGTGCAGAAGACGTTATTGAGGCTTTAAAAAGTGAGTATGGCAATTTTAAAGCACTTAAAAAGAAGGCTGTAGTCTTTGCACTAATGACTGCTGAAGCCAATGGACTCCTTGAAGAAACGAGATTTGAAATGGACAAAGAAGGTATTTTGAAAGTTTACTATAGAGCACCTGAAGAGGGTGCAGCTACAATTAATAAATATATTAAGGGTTGATAATTTGATATAGAAAGAGGGGGTTTATGAAGTGAGGTATTACGGAGAAGAAGCATTGGGGCTTGTTGAAACGATAGGTATGGTTCCTGCAGTTGAAGCAGCAGATAAGATGTTGAAAGCTGCTGATGTTGAGCTCATATCCTATGAAAATATAGGCTCTACTCTTGTCACAATTATGATAAAAGGTGATGTTGCTGCTGTTAAAGCATCTGTGGAAGCTGGAGCTGCCGCTGCCGCTGCAATAGGCAAATTGACAGCACACAATGTTATGCCGCGGCCCATTAAGGGTGTTGGGGATATTGTTTCGGTACATGATGTGGATGCATAAAAATAAAATGAGGGAAAGGGAATACAGATGGATAAATGCATAGCTTTAGGTCTAATAGAAACATTCGGTTTGGTTTTTGTTTTGGAAGCTGCAGATGCAATGTGTAAAGCTGCAGATGTTGAATTGATTGGTTATGAAAATGTAGCTTCCGGTTATATCTCCGTGCTGGTTCGTGGAGACGTAGGGGCATGTAAGACAGCTGTAGAGGCCGGTGTAAAAGCTGTAGAAAATATGGATGCCGAAGTCTATAGTTCAGTTGTTATTGCAAGTCCCCATCCAGATCTTGAAAAAATTATTGCACGTTATTCACTTGAAAATTTGCTTCCTCAATAGGCGGAAGATATAGCTGCATTATATGAAATGTAGAAGGCACAAAATTAAGATATTTGGTCAATAAATGATGAAAGGGAGAGTCAGAAATGAATATTATTGACAATGATTTGCTCTCCATACAAGAATCTAGAATTCTTGTGGAAAATGCAAGAGATGCACAAAAACTTCTGGCAGCTTTTCCTCAGGAAAAACTGGATGAGATTGTTGAGCGTATAGCGGAAGAAATAGGAAAGCATGCCTGTGAACTTGCCGTGATGTCCCAAGATGAAACTGATTATGGTAAATGGCAGGATAAATATGTAAAAAATCGATTTGTCAGTAAGTGCCTGCCAGCTAGGCTTAGAGGAATGCGTTGTGTGGGAATTATTGGTGAGGATAAACAGAACAAGACCATGGATGTAGGGGTGCCGATGGGTGTAATTATTGCATTATGTCCCGCGACTAGCCCAGTTTCTACCACTATTTACAAGGCTTTAATTGCAATCAAGTCTGGTAATGCAATTATTTTTTCTCCGCACCCCAGAGCAAAAAAAACAATTTGTAAAACGCTTGATATTATGATTCGTGCAGCAGAGGGTTATGGATTGCCGGAAGGTGCACTTGCCTATTTGCATACTGTGACGCACAGCGGGACGATTGCATTGATGAATCATGAGTCAACGTCATTGATTATGGATACGGGCGTTTCCAAAATGCTTAAGGCAGCTTATACATCAGGAAAGCCTGTTATCTACGGAGGAACCGGCAATGGGCCGGCGTTTATTGAGCGTACAGCTGATATTAAACAGGCGGTGAGAGATATTATTGCCAGCAAGACTTTTGACAATGGAATAGTGTCTGCGGCAGAACAATCAGTTGTTGTGGATAGCTGTATTGCAGCTGATGTTAAGCATGAATTTCAGAATAACGGCGGGTATTTTATGACAGAAGAAGAAACACAAAAACTTGGTTCTATTTTTTTTAGATACGATGGGAGTATGGATACAGAAATAGTAGGAAAATCAGCACAAAAATTAGCTAAGAAGGCAGGCTTTTGTGTTCCAAGTAGTGTGAAGGTATTGATCTCGGAACAGAAATATGTTTCCGAGAACAACCCTTATTCAAGAGAAAAACTTTGTCCTGTACTAGCTTATTATATTGAGGATGATTGGATGCATGCCTGTGAAAAATGTATTGAACTGCTTCTCAGCGAAAGACATGGACATACTCTTGTTATACACTCAAAAAATGAAGAAGTAATTAGACAGTTTGCATTGAAAAAGCCGGTGGGAAGGATACTTGTTAATACGCCTGCTTCCTTTGGCAGCATGGGTGTTACAACTAATTTGTTTCCTGCTTTGACTCTGGGCAGCGGATCCATGGGTAAGGGCATGACTTCTGATAATGTTTCACCGATGAATCTCATCTATATCCGCAAAGTCGGTTATGGTGTAAGAAAAGTAGGAGAAGTTACTGGCAGAGTGATACCAGAAGGAAAAACCTGTATGGGTAATGAAGCAAGACCCCTGGATTATAATCCGGAGGATGTACAGATGCTTCAGCACATTTTAAAAAAAGCTATAGAAGAGATTAAGTAATGCATAGACAGATGTATATAAACTACAGATGGAAAAATCAGATAACTGAATCTGAAATAATTATAAAAGAAGAGAGGTAAGTATTTTGGATATTCGTGAATTTTCAAGTAAATTTGCAGAAGCAACTAAAAATATGTCTGCAAATGAACAAGTTGCTTTATTGAAAATATTTGAGGGTGTTTCGAAAGAAATCACAAAAGAAGATGAAAGTTCTGCTTCTAATTCTCAAACATGTTGTAGCGATGATAAGGGAGTCCCCAATGGAATGACAGGGCGTTTGAAAAAACTTAAGGAAAATTATTTGAAGCAAAAACCTTCCATAACCACATATCGTGCCAGAGCAATAACTAAAATTGCCAAAGAAAATCCTGGTATGCCTAAAATTTTACTGCGTGCCAAATGCTTCCGCCACTGTTGTGAAACTGCACCACTTGTAATTCAAGATAATGAACTTATTGTAGGAGCACCTTGTGGAGCACCTCGTGCAGGAGCCTTTTCTCCCGACATATCCTGGAGATGGCTGGCGGACGAAATTGATACCATTGGAACACGCCCTCAAGATCCATTTTATATTTCCGAAGAAGATAAAAAGATTATGCGTGAAGAGCTTTTCCCTTTCTGGAAGGGTAAATCCGTTGATGAATACTGTGAAGATCAGTATCGTGAAGCGGGAGTATGGGAACTTTCAGGTGAATCCTTTGTTTCAGATTGTTCTTACCATGCAGTCAATGGCGGCGGCGATTCAAATCCTGGATACGATGTGATCCTGATGAAAAAGGGTATGAAGGATATTCAGGAAGAAGCGAAGGAGCATTTAAAAAAACTGGATTATGAAAATCCGGAGGACATTGACAAGATCTATTTTTACAAATCCGTTATCGACACTACTGAAGGGGTTATGATTTATGCTAAGCGTATGTCTGATTATGCGGCTGAACTGGCTGTAAAGGAAATGGATCCTAAACGTAAAGAGGAACTGCAGAAGATTTCTGAAGTCAATGCATGGGTACCCGCACACAAACCCCGTACTTTCTGGGAAGCAATTCAATCTGTATGGACTATTGAATCACTGTTGGTAGTTGAAGAAAATCAGACTGGAATGTCTATTGGACGTGTGGATCAGTATATGTATCCATTTTACAAAGCAGATATGGAGCAGGGACGTATGAATAGTTTTCAGGCATTTGAGCTCGCGGGCTGTATGCTTATAAAAATGTCTGAAATGATGTGGATTACCAGTGAAAGCAGCTCCAAGTTCTTTGCAGGCTATCAGCCATTTGTCAATATGTGTGTAGGCGGTGTTACCCGTGATGGCCTTGATGCTACAAATGATTTGACTTACCTGCTGATGGATGCTGTCCGCCATGTCAAGGTTTATCAGCCGTCTCTGGCATGCCGTATTCACAACAAGTCGCCTAGAAAGTATTTGAAAAAAATTGTAGATGTTATTCGTGCAGGTATAGGATTCCCAGCTTGTCATTTTGATGATACACATATTAAGATGATGCTGGCAAAGGGAGTATCCATAGAAGATGCCAGGGACTACTGCATAATGGGATGTGTAGAGCCTCAAAAGGCCGGTCGGCTGTATCAGTGGACTTCTACTTCTTACACCCAGTGGCCTATTTGTATTGAATTGGTTCTAAACCACGGTGTTCCTCTGTGGTATGGCAAGCAGGTTTGTCCTGATATGGGAGAGTTGAACAGGTTTAAGAATTATGAAGAATTCGACAAAGCTGTTAAGGAAGAGATCAAATATATTACGAAGTGGACTGATGTTGCTACAGTTATTTCTCAACGTGTCCACAGAGATCTAGCTCCAAAGCCATTGATGTCTATCATGTATGAAGGCTGTATGGAGCATGGTAAAGATGTTTCTGCCGGTGGTGCTATGTACAACTTTGGACCTGGCGTTGTATGGACTGGCTTGGCTACTTATACAGATTCCATGGCCGCTATCAAAAAGCTGGTATTTGATGATAAAAAATATACACTACAGCAGTTAAATGAAGCGCTGAAAGCTGATTTTGTAGGATACGAACAGGTTAGAAACGATTGTATGAAAGCTCCTAAGTACGGCAATGATGATGATTATGTAGATCTGATTGCTGCGGATTTGATCAACTTTACGGAAATGGAACACCGCAAGTATAAGACACTGTACTCTGTCCTGAGTCATGGAACTTTATCCATATCCAATAATACACCGTTTGGACAAATGACAGGTGCATCTGCCAGTGGACGTAAAGCCTGGACGCCATTGTCCGATGGCATCAGCCCATCACAGGGTGCAGATTATAAGGGACCAACTGCTATTATCAAATCTGTTTCCAAAATGTCCTGTGACAACATGAATATAGGTATGGTCCATAACTTTAAGCTTATGGCAGGGCTGCTTGATACACCGGAGGGTGAGGAGGGCATTATCACGCTTTTGCGTACTGCATGTCTTTTTGGTAATGGACAGATGCAGTTCAATTACCTGGATAATAAAACGTTAGTTGAAGCACAAAAACATCCTGAACAGTATCGTGATTTAATTGTCCGTGTAGCAGGTTACAGTGCATTTTTCGTTGAGCTGTGCAAAGATGTTCAAGATGAGATTATAAGTAGGACTATGCTGACACATTTTTAAGTGTAGTATACCGTTGGATTTAAATTGATTTATCTGTTCCCATGTCTTTCTACGAACTGTGACAGAGAGGATGGGTGTAGTTAAATTGTTCAGTTGAATATTAAAATGAGTCAAACAGGAGAATGGTTGGTATGAGTGATAGGAAGGGAGCAATAACTGAAAGAAAAGCGTTCATTTTCAATGTGCAAAAATACAATATGTATGATGGGCCGGGAGTAAGAACACTGGTGTTTTTCAAGGGATGTCCACTGCGCTGCAGATGGTGTGCGAATCCTGAAGGACTGGAACGAAAATATCAAGTTATGTTTAAAAGAAATTCTTGTATTGATTGTGGTGCCTGTGTTTCGGTGTGTCCAGTTGGAATACATACCATTTCAGAAAAATTGAAGCATGAGGTCAATCATAGTATTGATTGCCTGGGATGTCGTAAGTGTGAGAATGTATGTCCTCAGTCTGCATTATCTGTTATGGGAGAAGTAAAAACTGTTTCCGAACTTATGGAAATCATTGAGGAAGATAGGAGATTTTATGATGTTTCAGGCGGGGGTGTCACGCTGGGAGGCGGCGAGGTAACCATGCAGTGGGAATTTGCTGCAAGTCTGCTTATGGCATGTAAGCAGGAGGGAATCAATACTGCTATTGAAACCTGCGGCTATGCAAAACTGGAATCAATGCTTAAAATTGCTGAATTTTTGGATTTGTTTCTTTTTGATATAAAGCATATCGATTCTGAACGACACTATCAGCTTACGGGAGTTCACAATGAGCGGATTTTAAATAACCTAAAAGAACTTCTTCATCGCAGGTACAATGTAAAGGTCAGAATGCCTTTATTGAAAGGTATAAATGATAGTCAAAATGAAATTGAGAGTGTAATTGATTTTTTGATGCCTTTCCGCGATTATAAGAATTTTAAAGGTATAGATCTGCTTCCCTATCACAAATTAGGGGTAAATAAGTATGTACAGCTGGGCAGAGAGTATCCAATAAAGGGCGATCCAAGCTTGAGTAGTGATGAATTGGACAGAATTGAGAGTTGGATTAAAAAATATGAATTCCCGGTTGCAGTTATAAAGCATTGATGAGTTGTTGAAATAAAAAATAAATGGAGATGAAATTTACAACCGCTCCTATTACAAGAACATGAAAAGGAAGAGAATAATGATAATCGGACCCACGAATTGTGGGAAGACCACCTTGGCAAATGCGTTGAATGACTATAGGGGTCCATTGAGAAAAGCACAGGATATTATTTATGGGAAAAATACTATAGATGTTCCAGGTTCTTATATTGAAAATACATGGATGTACAAGCATATAATTGCAGCTGCCCAGGATGCATCGCATGTTTTGATGTTAATTGACCAGTCAAGGTGTGTTAATGTGTATTCCCCTGGTTTTGCCAAAGCATTTAGATGTCCTGTAGTTGGTGTAATTACCAAAGTTGATTTGATGGCAGAAAATGAAGAATTCTGCTTTAAACAGTTAAAACAGATAGGAATTGTAGAACCTTACTATAAAATCAGTGTCCCTAGTAGGATAGGTATTGATGCTTTAAAAGAGTATTTATTTTTTAAAAAGAAGTAAAGGGGGATTGAAATGAAATTTATTACCGAAATTGATTTGAGGGATTTATATAGAAAAGAACCTTTTACAGATTATAAGATTGAACCGGGGACAAGGCTTACGCCGGGAGCACGTCAATTTTTGGCAGATAGGGGAATAAATAAATTTGACAATGGTTCTTATGCAAAAAAAAATGATGTAAATAAAAGGCATCTATCTGAGCTGCCAAAAAAACAAGATGATTGGAAAAAAAAGAAACTCCGCAGCAGAATGAAGTCAGTAGAGGCATTATTTTTTGTCACAGAGGAAGAATTTTTAAGCAGAGATGTCTTTTTGGCACAGAGCATTATTGATCTGGGTAAACAATTTACTAAAATTAAGAATGCTCTGGATAGTAAAAGCCCCATTGAAGATCTTTGCCTTAAGGAATGTACGGGAATAAATGCTGATAATTTTTCTAATGATTTAGATGATTGTTTTGAGATTACTGATTTCCATGTGCAGTTGAAAAATGGCAGGGATATTATAATCTTGCATAGGCTGCGCTGTGCCCTTAGGGAAATTGAACCGGTTGTTTTAGAAGCTTATGAAGACAGTGATGATGGAAATGAATTGCTGTATAAAGATATTATTGGGAAAGTTAATCAGATTATCAATGCCTTGTCCCAAAGGATTTGTTCTATTTTTGGAGGTAAAAAATGTCAGAGAAAAAATTGACTTTTAAATTTTGCGATAAGCTTGTAGATGATTTTGAACATGTAGTAAAACATCCTATTGTGGATAAATCGTCTGTTTATTATACGGGAGTTGATTTAGGAACTGCCTGTGTTGTTTTAGCAGTTCTAGATGAAAACTATAGGCCGGTAGCAGGCGATTATAGATATGCTGATGTAGTTCGCGATGGTATGGTTGTAGATTATATTGGTGCAATTAATATTGTCAGGGAAATGAAACGGGGAATCGAGGAAAAATTGGGTACAGAATTGATTTATGGTGCTGCAGCCATTCCACCTGGAACAGATGAACTGGATTCGGGGGCAGTTAGAAATGTGGTTCAGGCTGCTGGCTTTGAATTGACTAACGTGCTTGATGAACCTACAGCTGCCAATAAAGTACTCAAAATCAAGAATGGTGCAGTGGTAGATATTGGCGGTGGAACCACGGGAATTTCGATTCTTAAGGATGGAAAAGTTGTGTACATTGCTGATGAACCCACAGGTGGTACTCAACTTTCTCTGGTCGTATCCGGTGCATACAACATGCCTTTTGAGAAAGCGGAACTTTACAAACGTAATTCTGAAAATCATAAGGAACTGCTGCCGGTATTAAAGCCAGTAGTTGAAAAAATTTCGTCTATTATTAACCATCACATCAAAGGTTATGATGTACAGGAAATATCCCTGGTAGGAGGGACATGCTGCTTGACAGGTATTGAAAAAATTATAGAAAAGCAGACGGGGATTTTTACTCATAAACCACATAATCCAATGTTTGTGACTCCCTTGGGTATAGCACTTAGCTGTAGACAGGAAGGTATGTAATAGGAGATGGTTGTGTATGGAGTTCCGAATTATTAAATCTCCTTCAAAAGGTGCTGTAGACATGCTTATGCGGCGCTCAGGGGCCAGTGGTATTAGTAAAGATTCAATTCGCATTGATGCAGTTGGCCTTGTACAGGGAAAAATGATAGAGATGATTTGTGCAGCTGATATTGCCGAAAAGGCAGTTGATGTTACGGTAGAAGATATTAGAGGCAGTTGTCCTCAAAATATGATAATGATTGCAATTTTTGGCGATACAGCATCTGTTGAATCAGCAATTCGAGAGATTAAACGCAATTTCAAAAAGGGGAAGGATTTATGTTAACGGCAAGATTGATTGACAATATATGGGCAACAAGAAAGGCAGAGTCGCTTAATGGACTGAAGTTCATGTTGGCAGAGGTAATTGGCGGCAGTGATGCTGGCAAGCGTTTAATTGTTGCAGATATCATCAGTGCTGGTATTGGAGATAGGGTTATTGTATGTACGGGTTCATCAGCTCGAAGGATGCTGGGGAATGATGATATTCCAATTGATGCGGCTGTTGTCGGAATAATTGATGAAGACTGCAATTTTGAATAAATTCAGGAGGTGTAAGGATGAGTCTTCTTGATATGGTGAGAGAAGCTGGCGTTATCGGTGCAGGCGGTGCAGGGTTTCCTACCCATGCAAAGCTAACATCAAAGGCAGAGTATATACTTCTTAATGGAGCTGAATGTGAACCGCTGCTGCGGGTAGATCAGCAGCTGATGAAACTGTTTCCCGATGAGATAATTAAGGGGTTTGAAGCAGCTGGAAAGTTAGTGGGTGCTGCCAAGGGCCTTATAGGTATTAAAGGAAAGCATAAAGAAGTAATTTCCATACTTCGTAATAGGATCAAGGCACTTCAAGTAAGTGATTTTATTGAAGTCAAAGAACTTCCAGATATTTATCCAGCAGGTGATGAACAGGTTTTGGTTTATGAGCTGACAGGTAGAGTTGTTCCAGAAACGGGTATCCCAATTAAAGTTGGATGTGTGGTAGTTAATACAGAAACAGCATTGAATATTTATCACGCTAATCTTGGAGAACCGGTTACGGAGAAATATATTACAGTTGCAGGGGATATTCCCAAACGATTGACTGTAAAAGTACCGGTAGGCACACCTATTATAGATGTGTTAAAACTGAGTGGTATAGAAAATTTTGATGATTATGCAGTTATTGATGGCGGCCCTATGATGGGACCTGTCATGGATAATATAGATGGATATGTTACAAAGAAGAATAAGGGATTTGTAATTTTGAAAAAGCAACATTCTCTAATCCGAAGGAAATCCGTTAATATAGAACAGGCAAGAAGAGTAAATAGATCTTCCTGTGAACAGTGCCGTATGTGTACGGATATGTGTCCTCGTTATCTTCTTGGACATAATATGCAGCCGCACAAGATAATGAGGGCTTTGAATTATGCATTAGATGATGTTGAGGGTCAGAAGATTGCACAGCTGTGCTGTCAGTGTAATTTATGTGAATTGTTTTCATGTCCCGCAGGGCTTTATCCCAAATCTGCAAATCTATATTTTAAGGGGAAACTGGCGGAGCAGAATATAAGGTATAAACCGATTAAGTCGCAATTTGCTGCCAGAAAAAGTCGTGAATATCGTTTGATTCCAAGTAAGCGTCTTATTGCAAGGTTAGGTTTGAATAATTTTGATAGACCGGCTCCTATGACAGAAGTTAATATGGAACCTGAATTAGTACATATTGCGATGAGGCAGCATGTAGGAGCGCCTGCAGTTCCAATTGTCAATCCTGGCGATTATGTACAGGTGGGACAGCAAGTTGGTAAAATTCCTGAAGATAGCCTAGGTGCCGCCGTTCATGCAAGTATTTCAGGAAAGGTTATCGAAAGTGAAAATGGTTTTATTGTGATAAGGAGGGAATGATATGTTGAAAGCAATAGGAATGGTAGAATTTACAAGCATTGCACGTGGTATATATGCAGCAGATCAGATGGTAAAAATTTCTCATGTGGAAATAGTTACGGCAGGTTCTACCTGTCCTGGCAAATATATTGCTATTGTTGACGGGGATGTTGCAGCAGTAAAAGATTCAGTAGATATTGGTGAAAGGCTGGCAGGAGAATTTTTAGTTGATTCTATTGTTATACCAAATGTAAGTCCGGCAGTGTTTCCAGCAATAACAGGTGCAACTGTACCAGATGAAATTCAAGCCTTGGGAATTATGGAGTCTTTTTCTCTGTCAACAATGATTGCTGCAGCTGATGCAATCCTTAAAGCTGCAGAGTTACAGCCATTAGAGCTTCGCCTGGGAAATGGATTAGGTGGTAAGTCATTCTTTACTTTTACTGGTGACGTGGCTGCAGTTGAAGCTGGTATTGGGGCCGGAAAAGCTATTGCAGAGGAAAAAGGTTTATTAGTAAATGCAGAGGTAATACCTTCACCCTCTGATATACTGGTGGCATCTTTACTTTAAATATGTAAAAGCTTTTATATATGGGAGGATGTTTTCAATGATTATATCAATGAATGAAAGGATGTGGAGGAATGAAAAAATTAATTTGTGTCAAAGATGTTGACGATGCGGAAAAGCAAGGTCAAAAGACAGTTTATATTGACTGTAATACGATTATTACTCCATCGGCTAAGGATGCAGCCAGAGCTCGTGGAATAGAGTTTTCTACAGAAACTCAAGTTTGCAAAACAAAGGAGCCTTGTGAAACAAAAAGTTCCTGCGAAACGAAGAACTCTTCTGTGGAGAAAGCTCCTGAACCTCTAAAAAATTGTGAGAGTGGAATTAGCAGTGATATGATCTATAAAGTGCTCAAGGTCATGATGGATAAGGGTCTTTTAAAAGGTGTACTTGATTCAGTTTCCAATAAACCATATGTTGCTGAAAGTGATTGTAGCGGTTTGAAGTTAGTCCGTGGAAACTCAGTAAAATTTGATACCTTTGATACTGGGAATCCAAATGCCAAAGTATGTTATCAGGAATTGATCAGTAAAGATGATTCTTCTATGAGTGCCGGATTTTTAACAATTGATCATTCTAGTTTTGACTGGAAACTGACTTATGAGGAGATTGATTATGTTATCGAAGGTACATTGACAATTACTCTTAATGGGAAGACATTCACTGTACACCCGGGTGACGTACTCTATGTTCCATCGGGATCCAAAGTTATATGGGGATCTCCTGACAAGGTCAAGTTATTCTATGTTACATATCCAGCCAACTGGGCTGATCTTGTAAGCTAGAACTAAGAGGGGGACTAAGTGATGCAAGCACTTGGATTAATCGAAACGAAAGGACTCGTTGCAGCTATTGTGGCTGTAGATGCCATGCTCAAGGCAGCATATGTGAATATTTTGGAGAAGACATATGTAGGAGGAGGCCTTGTTTCGATTGCTGTAACTGGTGATGTAGCTGCAGCAAAAGTAGCTGTAGAAGCTGGTGCAGCTGCAGTTAAATTGATAAATAACACATTACTGATTTCACAGCATGTAATTCCACGTCCACATGAGTATTTAGACAAGATAATTGTATCATCAGTACCAGCGGAAAGTGAAGATATTTTAGTTACTGCTTCAGCAGAAGCCGAATTAAAAGAAGAAGTGGAAAACATTGTAGAGGTTCCTGTTGAGGTTAAAGAAACAGTAACAATTGAAGATTTAGGAGTAAAGGAGACAAATAATAGGGAATCCATGCCAAAAGAAACAACAGTTTTGTTGAAAGAAGGTTTGAGTAAAAAGCACAATAAGGAAGCTGTAGACAAGATAGTATTTGAATGTGGCCCTGAGAAAGCCATTGAGATTTTAAGCAAATATAAGGTGGTAGAACTTAGAAATCTAGCACGCAAATATGAAAACTTTGGCATTAAAGGAAGGGAAATTTCTAGAGCAAGTAAAAAGCTGCTGATTGCAGAGTTTGGAAAGTATTATGGGCATAGTTAACACAGTTGCAGAAATTAAAATAAATAATAAAAGTTTTATGAAAAATAATGGAGGGATCACAATTGGAAAATATTGATTATGATTTACGTTCTGTACAAGAAGCGAGAAATCTTGCACGTCTAGGAA
Source organism: Clostridium sp. HV4-5-A1G (assembly GCF_900184915.1). NCBI lineage: Bacteria > Bacillati > Bacillota > Clostridia > Eubacteriales > Clostridiaceae > Clostridium > Clostridium sp. HV4-5-A1G. Next base: position 22,261 of record NZ_FXYI02000015.1, read on the forward strand.
AAATTGCAGCAGATCAAATTGCTAATTATACTGAAGAGCAAATCGATAAAATTCTGCGCAATATGGTTAAAGTGGCAGAGGAAAATGCAGTTTGTTTAGCCAAAATGGCTGTAGAAGAAACCGGTTTTGGAAAGGTTGAAGATAAGACTTATAAAAACCATATGGCTTCTACTTGTGTATATAATTCTATTAAAAATATGAAGACAATTGGTGTAATCAAAGAAAATCCGGTTGATAAGGTAATTGATATTGCAGAACCTGTTGGCTTAGTAATGGGTATAGTTCCTTCTACAAATCCAACATCCACCGCTATTTTCAAATCAATGATAGCAATTAAATCACGTAATGCCATTGTATTTTCACCACATCCTGCTGCAATAAAATGTACAACAAAAGCTGTTAGTCTCATGTGTAATGCAGCAGTAGAAGCAGGTGCTCCTGCGAATATTATAGGCAGCATTTTAACACCGTCTATGAATGCTACGAACGAGTTGATGAAATGCAAAGAGGTTTCCATGATAATTGCAACTGGAGGACCGGGGATGGTAAAAGCTGCTTATAGTTCTGGAAAGCCTGCATTGGGCGTCGGTGCTGGTAATTCTCCAGCTTATATTGAGAAAACAGCTGATGTTCACGAAGCGGTTAGGGATGTTATTGCTAGTAAGAGCTTTGATTATGGTACTATCTGTGCATCTGAACAGTCTGTAATTGCTGAAGAGTGCAATCATGATGCTATAGTAACTGAATTCAAAAAACAGGGTGGATATTTTATGACAGCTGAAGAAACCAAAAAAGTTTGTAATCTACTTTTTAAAAATGGCGGCCACAGTATGAGTGCAAAATTTGTTGGAAGATCACCACAGGTCATTGCCTCTGCTGCAGGTATTTCAATTCCAGAGGGAACAAAAGTTTTACTTGGAGAACAACAGGGTGTTGGTGACGGTTATCCGCTTTCTTATGAAAAATTGACAACAGTACTTGCTTTTTATACAGTTAAAGATTGGCATGAAGCATGTGATTTAAGTATTAGATTGCTTCAAAATGGCCTTGGTCATACTATGAACATCCATACAAATGATAGAGATATGGTAATGAAGTTTGCTAAAAAGCCAGCATCCCGTATTCTGGTTAATACCGGTGGAAGTCAGGGCGGCACTGGTGCAAGTACAGGGTTATTGCCTTCCTTTACATTAGGCTGTGGTACATGGGGAGGAAGTTCTGTTTCTGAAAATGTCAGTCCGATGCATTTGATTAATATCAAGAGGGTTGCATATGGTATTAAAAACTGCAGCACATTGGCTTCAGATGATCCGACGTTCAATCATCCTGAACTTTCTGGCAGCTGTGGGAATCAGCGGGATTTAGGATGCTATGCTACGAGTCCTGCCTCCTATGTTGCAAAGAGTACTTGCCAGAATAAAGCTAATTATGATAAGGAATGTTATAGTACAAATTCTGATTCAACTGACAATGAAAAGCTTACTAAGCTGGTAAGTGAATTAATAGCTGCGATGAAGGGAGCTAATTAAAATGGACAACAAGTATGAAGCTGTCCTCAAACTTTTACTGGAGACTGTCAAAGATAATATGCCTTCTGAAGGTAGGAGAGAGGATGAGTATAAAATTCCAATCGGAATTTCGAATCGTCATGTTCACCTTTCACAGGTAGATTTTAACACCTTATTTGGAGAAGGATATCAGTTGACTAGAGTTAAGGATCTAACACAACCAGGACAATTTGCGTGTAAGGAGACTGTGACTATCTGCGGCCCAAAGGGTGCCATTGAAAAGATTAGGATTCTTGGCCCAATACGCAGTAAGACACAGGTGGAAGTTCTAAAGGGAGATTCTTTTAAATTGGGGACAGTTCCACAGATTAGAATGTCAGGTGATTTACACGGAACATCTGGAATTACTATAGTTGGACCAAAGGGATCCATTCAGATAAAAGAAGGATTGATTGTTGCACAGCGTCACATCCATATGACACCTGGAGATGCACAGCATTTTGATGTTCATGATGGGCAAATAGTAAGCATTCAGGTTGATGGGCCGCGAGGTGGTATTTACAATAATGTAGTTATTAGGGCAAATGATGCTTCGGCTTTAGAATGTCATGTTGATACAGAAGAAGCAAATGCCATGAATCTTAATAATGTATCGAAAATTACAATAATAAAATAAGGTATTAGGAAGAAAGGAGAAAAAAAATGAAATATGATGCATTGGGAATGATCGAAACGAGGGGTTTGGTAGGTTCTATTGAAGCAGCAGATGCTATGGTTAAAGCAGCTAATGTTTATTTGATTGGTAAGGAACATGTTGGAGGCGGTCTTGTAACAGTGATGGTAAGAGGAGATGTAGGTGCTGTAAAGGCAGCTACTGATGCTGGTGCAGCAGCAGCACAGCGTGTTGGTGAGTTGATTTCAGTTCATGTTATTCCACGTCCGCATGTGGAAGTTGAAAGTATTCTTCCTAAAATTGAAAAGGAAGATGAAAAATAAATTGTAGATCATAAATAAGGTTTTAGGAGGGAGAAAAAAATGCAACATGATGCATTGGGAATGATTGAAACAAAAGGTTTAATAGGTTGTATTGAAGCAGCAGATGCAATGGTTAAGGCGGCAAATGTCCATTTAATTGGTAAGGAACATGTTGGAGGTGGTCTTGTAACAGTGATGGTAAGAGGAGATGTAGGTGCTGTAAAGGCAGCTACTGATGCTGGTGCAGCAGCAGCACAGCGTGTTGGTGAAGAACTGATTTCAGTTCATGTTATTCCACGTCCGCATGTTGAGGTTGAATCTATTCTTCCTAAAATTTCTGAAGGAAATGAAGAGTAGACAAAAATTTGATATTTGAAAAGACATATGAAGATGACTTTAAAATAAGATATAATATGCTATCATCTTATGATAGATGCTAAAATCAAAATGATAGTTTGTTTAGAGAACGTATCTGGATCCATGTAAATCAAATCGGGATACGTTCTTTTTTCAAATGTAATTGGTACTATAAAATTTATAAAGGGAGGCTATGATGCACTGGTTTTTTCTATTTTTAGCAATAACGTTGGAGCTAATAGGTACTTCGTTAATGAAAATTTCCAATGGATTAACGAGGTTATTTCCATCCATAGGTATGTTTGTTGCATATTTTTTATGCTACAGTGTATTTTCATTGGCTTTAAAGAAAATAGATGTAAGTATTGCATATGCAATATGGTCAGGGGTAGGAATTACAGTAATATCAGTTATTGGAATAATGTTTTTTAAAGAGGAAATTAACATGGGTAAAGTAATATCTATAATTTTAATTATCACTGGAATAGTAGGCTTAAATTTAAGTGGTGTAAATCATTAAAAAATGTTAGTACAGATGGCTACCATATTAGGGTAGCCATCTGTATTTACTTTGTGTAAATTAAATTTTAAGTACATTTTCTCTTTTTATAGCTTGTTATAGCTTGAATATGGAAATCATGTTTTTCAATTTTTCAGAGCTTGATTTTGATTCTGCTGTCTGATTCAATACGTTATTGCTTAATTCAGCTACTTCTGAAGACATCTGTGCTATGCTTGTAGTTCCCTGTGCACCTTCTTCCGATGCTGCAGATACCTCTCCCACGGATTTTACTATATCAGAAATAGATGAAAGTAATTTTTCAGATATTTTATTGAAATCATCAATCAATTTTTTGATTTCAGAAGAATCTTTGCTGTACTGTTCTCCTGTTTTAACTAAATTAGTATAATCAGGCACCACTTGTTTTTCGATAAATTTCATTATATCTCTTGAACTATTTCTAAGTGCATCTACGGATTGAACTACATCCTTATTGGTATTTTGAATTTGGATGACCATGTTCTGAGATGAATCGGCTAGCTTTCTGATTTCATCTGCTACAACGGAAAATCCTTTTCCAGCTTCTCCTGCACGTGCTGCTTCGATAGATGCATTTAGTGCAAGTAAATTTGTCTGTGAGGTTATCTCCAATATTTCATCTGTCAATGAGTTTATTTGCTCCACAGCTTTTGACTTTTCAAGTGCCAGTTGTAATTTTTTATTCATATCTGAACTCATGTCATGTACATTCTGTTGAGATTGAATTGCAGAGGATTTCAGAGCATCAGCTCTTGTATTTATTTTTTCTGCAGATTTTAATCCGCTTTCGATTGCTGATGACATGCTTTCAACGGTTTTCTTTATTTCAGATGCCGAGTTGTTCATTTCTTGAGAGGATGCCGCAGTTTCTTCCATTCCGGCAGAGAGTTCCTCTGTAGTTGCAGATACATCACCAATCTTTGAGTTTAGGGTACCTATACTTTTTTCCACATTGCTTATTGAATGATCTACATTTAAAGAATTGTCTTTCACGCCTTTTACTATATTCTTAATTGATTTTTGCATTTTCCACATAGAATTTATCATATTTCCAATTTCATCTTTGGATTTTGAAAACTTAGAATTAATTTCCTTACTGAGATCTCCCTGTGCCAATAAATCCAATTGATCTTCCGTATATTTAAGTCCTTTGGTCATATAACCTACAATTAATACTGTTACCAGGATTATAGCGGCAAGTCCAATACAGGCCATAAGTATTATTTCTCTTAATTGAGCATAGAAATCCTTTAAAATATTTGCCATGGGAATATCAATGCATAGACTCCAATTCATATCATAGTCACTTATTTTTACCGGGTATGCTACTCTGAAGACGTCCTCTCCTGTTGAAATTGATTTTCCTATGGCTTGAATCTGTTTGCCTGCAGATGTTTGGCTTACAACATTATTCCAGTCACTACCACTTTTCTTTGCATCAGTCATTATCAACTTCTTATTGGCCCCATTTGCTACATATATACCATTTTTCGATAAAAGTTGAGCATATCCTCCCATGGGTTTTATTTGATCTACAATATTTTGAAATGTTTCAAGTCTGTAATCTATGGATACAACTCCTCGAAAATTTTTATTTTCATCTAAAATAGGTACTACCAAAGATGCCATGGAGATATTATTGCCATTAACTTTATATACAGTTGGTTCCGTCACAAATACTCGTTTACTTCTTTTAGGAGTATTATACCAGGTCATCTCAGTTTCAGAATTATATGCCGGTTCAATATGAAAAGAGCCGTTGCTTCTGGTTACATAGGGTATAAACAATCCCTTTTCGCCGTATCCCGGTTTTCCTGCATAGGAAGAATCCTTGCCGTCAAAGGCATTTGGTTCAAAAGCCACTGTTATTCCATAAATATTAGGATATTTATTCAATATATTTTTTTGCATATCAATGATAATATCTCTATTCTTAACACCTTTTTTTATCTGACTGTTTATTGAATCTTTGAATGTATCACCTATTGTTTCAAGTGTTATAAAATGACTGTCAACCTGGGATGCATAGGATTTTGACATTTCCTCTGAGAGAGTTTTAGCTTGTGATATACTGCTATTATATAACCTGACTAATAATATAGAAAACGTAGCTGCGAAAGTTAGTATCAGCAATAGTCCAATTATAGTGCTAATTTTTACTTTTAAACTCATTTTTTGTAACATAAATTTTATCCCCCTTTTACGTTTTTAAATCATATATTAGTATATAAAAATAACCATTTTTATTAGCTAAAATAGTTGGTATAATTTGTATAAATAAAGAACCCTAGCGATTTTATGTTAGAGTTCGATAAAAGATTTATAATAATTAGTACTTTAAAGATTTTATACTATGTTGCAATAATTTCATAACTTTCAATCTCTCTGTGCTGACATACGTGTATATTTTCTGTAGGATTGAGGAGTCATATTCATCTGTGTACAAAATACCCTGTTAAAATAAGAAGGATCTGAAAAACCACATTCTATTGAAATGCGATAAGCGGGATAATTGGTTGTCTCTAACAATCTACAGGCATGTTGAATTTTTAAATTGATTATATAATTTGAAAATGAAACCCCCATTTCCTTCTTAAAAACACGACTGAAATACTTGGGACTTAAAAATACTCTAGAAGCAACCATTTTCAAAGTGATTTTTTCTCTATAATGTTCTTTAATATATTTTATGGATTCCTCTATAAAGTATCGTTGACTTCCTCTAGAATCTTTAATATTTTCGTCAGGATTTTCTTCTGTCAATGCATCACAATCGTTTGCTGAGTCCAGCATTTTTCGGAAAACCTGTTTGATAACATTGGGTTTTACAGGTTTCAACAAGTACTCGGAAACTTGCAGCCTGATTGCTCTTTGTGCATAGGAAAAGTCCGAATAGGCGGACAAAATTGTAATAAATACATTGGGTAAAAATTTTCTGATTCTCTCAATGGCACTTAAACCGTCCAATTCAGGAATCATTATATCCATTATGATAACATTGGGTTGATATTGCTTTGCTAGATTGATGGCCTGTATTCCGCTTTCGCAGGTCAGCAGCTTATCTTCTGGAAAAAGCTCTTCAAGCATAACTGATCTAAGAAATTCTTGCTCAAGCATTTCATCTTCTACAATCAAAACCACGCTCATTGCTATCACCTCACAATAGGCTGGGTAGGAATTGTGATAGTAACGGTACTACCACTATAATCAGACTTTACAATTTCCAATCCGTACTGTTTCCCATAGTATTGTTTTAAGCGTTTGTCTGTATTCCAAAGCCCTAAACCCGATTTATTTTCAAATTTTTTCATGTTTAGCAAAATGTCCTTTGGAAAGCCATTTCCGTTATCCATAATGGAAATAATAATTTCCCTTTTACATTCCTCTGCACAAATAATTATTTTACCTCCTTCTCGTTTTGGTGTAATTCCGTGGATTAAGGAGTTTTCAACAATTGGCTGGATAACCATATTGGGAATTGTGTAAGATTTAATATTTTCAGGAATATCTATGCTGTATTCAAGGCGGTTTTTAAATCTCACTTTCTGAATATACAGGTATTTTTCAATATTATTGATTTCAGCGCCAATAGTGTGAAGTTGGTTTTCCTGTTTTAAGTTGTATCGCAGCAAGTCAGAAAGGCAATAAATGAGTTTTTCTGTTGTGTGAGAATGCTCAAAATAAGCCACACGGGCGATGCAGTTTAAAGTATTAAACAAAAAATGAGGATTAACTGCTAAAGACATGTTTTTTGCCTCTAGATCAATGATCTTTTTTTCCAGTATCTCTTTTTCAATTGATAACCTTTTCACATCTTGATGAAAATAACTTATATTTTCAGATAAGTCAAGAGAAATATTTTTAGCAATTTGACCGCATAAACGTTCATGTATTTTAATTTTATTGGATTCCACGGTTTTCAGTGAGGAAATCGATTTAGCAACAAATTCTAATTCTTCAGCTTTGCTCTCTTTGGAGGGATTTATATTAATCATGTATTTTTTATATTCATTATCCTTCAAATATACCTGCATACCGGCTACGTATCCTAAGGTTTCATTTTCTACTCTGATGGGAAAAAGTATATTTTCAAGGCCATATCGACATACAAATCTACCCTCGCCCTTGGGATTTAATCGACATCTGTAGTCAGGGCATACTTCTCCGCCCTTTTCCTGACATACATGTGTACAAAAATCAGGAGATGGAATAAATTCAAGCAAAATATTACCATTTGTATCTGCCAGAAACAGAGGAATATCTGATAAGGATAAAATACCACTATAACGATCGTATAAATTTGAGGATATTAATTTTTCAAGTGGATTATTAGTTTTATTCATACCTGTAAATGCACCTCTTATGACCTTATAATTGTACGTGAAGGAAGAAATTATCTAAACTTCATTGTAATACATAAGAATATGAAAGTAAACTAGTAATTTACCTTACTCTTTGAGTTTCGTCAAAAAGAAACCAAAGTTAATATTTTATAAGTTATTTTCTGTGATTTTGAACATTTTATAAATAGCATTTTCTACAAATATATATAAGTTCCTCAATTTGTTCTAAAAGCTGTATGGATTGCTTATTAAAATAAATATTGGATTTCAGTTTAAACTTACCTTCCATGATTTCCTCTCCTATTTTCTACTGAACTTTAATAATTACCATCATTTATGATACCATATAAGATAACTGATTTATTGTAGAATTAATGTATATTATTAGTATTATTGTATCTAGTTAAAATATTATATTGTATAATATCGTTTTTTTTGAATAATATCCACTTTTATTTTGAAAAGTGGAACTATTACAATAGAAGTTATTGTAATGGAATATTTGTAATGGAATCTAGAACTATGTCTATATAATTCTAGATTTCTGACTTCTATATACTGGTATCAGCTAGAAGAGACATATAAGGTAATATGTTGATTTTTAGGCATATTATTGTTATAATGATCCTTGTAATGGATTTCAGGAAATTATAAATTGGCGCATTTATTTGGTTGCTTATGTCTTCTTAATTAACAAAACAATAGATTGAATATGTGTGGTGGATTATTTATGGAAATGGAAGAATTAGTACAAAAAAAACTGCGTCTTGTTTTTAGTGACGACAGTATAATATTTGACAAAACTCGTTTTGCAGGTGGACTTACTAATTACAACTATATTATGAATATAAATGGAACAGAGTATGTTGTCCGGCAGCCAGGCGGTATGACCAATTTAATGATTGACCGAAAAATTGAAAAGCTTAATAATAAAATTGTTTCAGAGCTAGGCCTGAGCTCTGAGTGCATTTATTTTGATGAGGTAAGTGGGATTAAAATCAGTGTATATATTGAAAATAGTAAAAATATTGCCCAAATAGATCCTTGCTCTTCAGCTAATATAAAAGCTGTTTCTGCTCTTATGAAAAAGATTCACTCCAGCCAAAAACATTTTCCCAATTCTTTTAATTGGGAAAAAGAGTTAAACAAATATGAGCATATTATTAAAGAACTTAATGGAGATTTTTTCTTCGACTATGCTGCATTAAAAAAACGACTGCTGGATTTTATGCAAAAGAATATTAAAAATACAATTTCTGTCCCCTGTCACAATGATACGGTGCCCGAAAACTTTGTGGTGGATAATAAAGGAAGAACCTACCTTGTAGATTGGGAATATTCCGGGATGAACGATCCGAGTTGGGATGTAGCTGCGTATATTCTTGAATCCAGACTAACTGAAGATGCAATTAAATATCTCCTTTTAGACTATTATGGTAAGTTTCCCATGCCTTCAGAAATATTAAAAATAAAATGCTATATGATGGCACAGGATTTGCTGTGGATGGTATGGGCCATGATTAGGCACTACAGCGGTGATGATTTTCTCGATTACTGCTGTTTTAGGTATGAGCGTTTTCAAAGAAATGTCAAGACAATAACAGTTTCATCAGATTATTCCATTGCTGATATGGTAAAGAAATGTTAATAGAGGAAACATTGAAATTTTTATGCTTACTATGATAAAATAAGTAAGTATATTGATTATCATATTTTTATGACTATTAGTTATAGAAAGGATAATGACTCTAACTTTTTTGGGGTTGGAGTTATTTTTGTTTAATATTTATTGATTGTGGGTAATTCATAAGTATGAGAATAATGTAGAAGTTCAATTAATTATATGTGAGGAGAAAATATAAATGAATATTCTTGTTACACTGGATTCAAATTATTTAAAACCATTAAAGGTTATGCTGAAATCTTTATTTATGAATAATCCTGAAGAAAGATTTTATATTTATATGATGTATTCAAATATGGAAGAAGATGAGATTTATAATGTAAATAAATTTGTAAAAAAGGAAAACCATAAGCTTTTTATAATAAAAGTGGAGAATGAACATTTTAAAGATTCACCTTTGACTATGTATTATACTAAAGAAATGTACTATAGATTATTGGCATTTGAGTTTCTACCTTTAAATGTGGATAAAATATTATATCTTGATCCCGATATTCTGGTTATAAATCCAATAAGAAAATTATATGATATTGGTATTTCTAAATATCTTTATGCTGCAGCATGTCATAATATATTGACAGTTAAAGAAATCAATAAGTTGCGATTAAAACCTTATCAAATCGAAACATATTATAATTCCGGGGTTCTTTTAATGAATATTGATCTGCAAAGAGAAATTGTAAAAGAAAAAGAGATTTATGATTTTGTGAAGAAAAATAAAAATAAATTAATTTTGCCGGATCAGGATATAATTAATGCACTGTATTCCAAATATATAAAAAAATTTGATGAAATATTATTTAATTATGATCCTAGATATTAT
>NZ_FXYI02000016.1:0-32404 GCF_900184915.1 Clostridium sp. HV4-5-A1G
ATATTATAGTATATCATTTTTATATCTATAATATTTTAAGAAGGAGAAAGTAAATATGATTTTCTATGATGAAAACAATTTAGATATAATAGAAAAAGATTTAAGATATCTTCAATTATTATCCAAAGAATATCCTACAATTTCCAGCGCAAGTACGGAAATTATAAACCTTGAAGCTATATTGAATTTGCCTAAAGCTACGGAACACTTTATAAGTGATATTCATGGAGAATATGAATCCTTTACCCACATGCTTAGAAATGCCTCTGGAGTAATAAAGAGAAAAATAGATGATGTATTCGGAAATTCGCTTAGTGAAAAACAAAAAGCGGCATTGGCTGCAGTAGTGTATTATCCGGAAAGGAAGTTAGAGCTCATCAAAGAAAAAGAGGTAAATCTTCAGGATTGGTATAGAGTGACCTTATACCAGCTCATTGAATTGTGCAAAAATGTATCTTCAAAATATACCCGCTCCAAAGTTAGGAAGGCTTTACCTGAGGATTTTTCATATATAATAGAGGAACTTCTTCATGAGCAGGAAGATAGAGTGGACAAACAAGCTTATTATAATGGTATAATAAAAACTATTATAGACATAGATCGCGCTCCTGAATTTATCATAGCAATATCCAATGTAATACAGAGGCTGGTAGTGGATAGACTTCATATTATAGGAGACATATATGACAGAGGACCTGGAGCTGAAATAATAATGGATGCCCTTATGGATAATCATTCCGTAGATATTCAATGGGGAAATCACGATATGCTCTGGATGGGAGCGGCTTCCGGCTGCAGATCCTGCGTGGCAAATGTACTCAGGATATCTCTTAGATATGCTAATCTAAAAACTGTAGAGGATGGTTATGGAATAAATTTGCTTCCACTTGCGACTTTTGCCCTGGAGTTTTATAATGATGATCCTTGTAAAAGTTTTATACCGAAAATATTGGACAAGAAGATAAATGAAAATGAATTACAGCTTTTGGCAAAGATGCACAAGGCTATTGCCATAATGCAGTTTAAGATAGAAGGTCAGATAATAAAGAGGCATCCTGAATTTAAGATGGAAGATAGATTGTTATTAGATAAGATAGACAGAAAAAAATGGGAAATAACTTTATATGGTCATACTTATAAATTAAATGACACTAGTTTTCCAACTGTTGATTGGAGTGATCCCTATAAGTTGACGGACAGGGAACAGGAAATCATTCAAAAGTTGACAGATTCTTTTGTAAACAGTGATAAGCTCCAGAGACATATTAAATTTTTATATGGAAAAGGCAGTATGTATCTGGTTTATAATTCCAATCTTCTCTATCATGGATGCGTTCCCCTCAATAAGGATGGAAGTCTTAGAGAAGTTAAAATAGGAAAAATAAGCTACAGGGGGAAAGAACTTCTGGACAGATATGATCGTATAGCCAGAGATGCCTATTTTTTCAAGCCCAACAGTCCTGCAAAAAGATATGCAATGGACATGATGTGGTACATGTGGTGTGGGGAGGATTCACCTATGTTTGGGAAAACCAGAATGACCACTTTTGAAAGATATTTTATTGATGATAAGGAGGCGCATTATGAGCCTAAAAATTATTACTACCAATACAGGGATAACGAACAGGTATGTAAGAATATACTGTCAGAATTCAATTTAGACCCGGATACTTCCCATATTATAAATGGTCATATTCCCGTAAAGACTAAGGAAGGAGAAAGCCCTATAAAGGCAAATGGACGGCTGCTTGTAATAGATGGCGGCTTCTGCAAAGCATATCAGCCTGAAACTGGAATTGCAGGATATACACTTATATATAATTCTTATGGATTACTGCTTACTTCTCATGAACCTTTTTCAGCTATAAAAAATGCCATAGAAGAAGACAAAGATATTATATCTTCTACTGTAATTTTGGAACATGTAGCTAAGAGAAAAAGGGTGGCAGATACGGATATAGGGAAAGAGCTGAAAAAGCAGATAGCTGATTTGGAAAAGCTTTTGATAGCCTATAGAAAGGGGCTTATTAAAGAATATAATAATCATATAGAGTAAATTATAGTAATTAATAGCTGCTTCATCAAAATTTGAATATTTTTGTGAAGTAGCTAAATTTAATTTATAATTTTTAAAGGAATTTCATTTTTAATGTAGAAACTCTATAAGTATTAGAGTATATGAAGAGGGGACTGAGTTAATGAATATTGATTTCGATAAGATAATATACTATTCTGCAGTGCCTATTTTTGTAGCATTATTTATTTTCCTTTTGGTGGTTTTTATTAAAAATTTAAAGAATAATAAAAAATAATTTAGTTAATTCACAAATTTTTATAAGTGTAATACAGCATAACCTGTGTTATAATGTTAATAGAAGTTATAATAAAAATCCATTATAAAAAACTGGGAGGGAAGAAATTGTTAAAATGCCAAATATGTGGTAGACCAGCGGATAGGCATCATATAGTTTATAAAAGTCAGGGGGGTGTGGATTTCCCTTTAAACTTTAAGTATTTATGTCCTGAGCATCATAGGGGAGATTATGGACCTCATAAGAATAGAAAATTGGATTTGAAATATAAGCTGGAGATGCAGCAAAAACTTAAAAACTTGCTTTACAAAGAGTTCTATACGTTGGATGAATTAATTGCTCTTCTTCAAATAAACAAGGGTATGTTGAAAAAACTTTTAAAGGATTGTAAATTGCACAAAGAAGGATATAGGAGTTTTGACGTAATATACAGGCTTATGGGAAGAAAGATATACACAGAATATATGATGGAAGAATATTATGATTTTATAGCGAATTTCTAATAACAGTTTTAAAATTGTATTTTAAATAATGGTAATATCAGTTATAATTAAAAAATAAACAGCAGGTTAATTTACTTTAATTTGCTGTTTAATATAAAAAATATTTACTGGACACTAATTTATAAATTATCTCTAAATAAGCACTTTATATTAACTTAAGTTTTACAAAATATAAAAGGGATAATAGATATAGTCACTTTCTAAAAAATTAAGTTAGATAAGGGGGTTATTGACATGAAAGAGAATATACTTATGTTGTTAACGCTGGAGGAAATAAGTAATATAACTAAGGGCTTGAAAATTGCAGTTGATGCTGTAAATGAGGACAATATAAAAATTGATGAAAAATTAGTGGATGATATAGAGGACGTACTTAGAAAATTACTTCAAGTAGAAGCTGAATGTTCAAAGTAACATTTTCTAAAATCCAAGGCTGTTAGGCCGATTATCATATAAAATCTATATGTTTTTATTTTAAATATTGACATTGATAATTGGCCTATTAATAGGGCTTGAATTTTTATGAACACTGAAGTTATCTAATTGAGTTACTATATTTAATTTTGAAATTGAGTATTAAATAAAGGCATTGAGGGGTAAAAACGTATGAATATAGCATTTTTTCTCACACCTAAGGCAGAAGTAGTTTATGAAACACCAAATTCGACTATGAGACAAGCGTTGGAGAGAATGGAGCTGTATAGGTATACAGCTATTCCTCTTATTGATGACAAGGGAAAATATGTGGGAACTCTTACAGAGGGTGATTTACTTTGGAAGCTTAAGAACACTCCTGATTTGAACTTTAAAAATACAAACAAAGTGCTCCTAAAGGAAATTTCAACCCGTATGAATAATAAATCGGTTAGAATCAATTCTGACATGAAGGATTTAATATCACTTGCTGTAAATCAAAATTTTGTGCCGGTAATAGATGATAAAAATGTATTTATAGGTATAATAAAGAGAAGTGATATAATAAATTACTGTTATAGAGAACTATTTGATAAAAATGACAATTCAATTATCAAAATAAAAAATAATCTGGGTTAAATCTTGGTTTGAAAAAATATGTGTTGACATTATGAAAAACAAGTGATATTATATTTTTAATTTAAATATTAAATCCTTTGACGAGGAAGAGTAACTATGTAGTTAAGTGACAGAGAGTTGGAAAAGGTGGAATCCCAATACTGAGTATGTAGTGAATGGACCTAAGAGGAGTAAATTGAAATCTACTCAAGGTAGAAAGTAGTGGTTAACGTCAGCCGTACGTTATAACGGATAGGATATGTTTGTATCTGAAAGAGAGGTGTTTTTAAATAAACACAATTTAGGTGGTACCGCGGATATCTCCGTCCTAGTTTTCTAGGATGGAGTTTTTTAATGGGAAAAATTTGAAAATTGGTGGTGTTTGTTATGCTTTGAAATGAATATATAAAAAATATATATAGATTACATCACTGTCTTAGAATTTAGTATTTAAAATTATAATTTTAGGAGTGTATCAATTATGAACTTAAAAAAAATGATTATAAATTCCATATTACTTGCAGTTGGTGCAGTACTGCATCAGATAGTGCCTCCAATTTTATTTGGTATGAAACCTGATATATCCCTTGCAATGCTTTTTATAATACTTATATTTAATAAAGATTACAAGACCTGCGTTTGTTCAGGTGTTATAGCGGGAATATTAGCAGCAGCAACTTCAACTTTTCCAGGAGGGCAATTTGCCAATGTAATTGATAAATTCATAACTATAAATGTGATGTTTGTCTTAATAAAGCCTTTTAGAGATAGAATAAGCAATCAGATAAATATAATACTGGCTACAGCAGTTGGAACGATAGTAAGCGGTACTACATTCTTAACGGTAGTTTTGTTTACGGTAGGACTTGGAGCTAGCTTTACAGCATTATTTTTAAGTGTAGTTTTGCCTGCAGCTGTTGTAAATACTGTAGTAGGTGCGGTCTTATTCAATATAATAAATGTGGCAGTGAAAAGGGGAGCAATTAAACAGGTATAATTTAAATAAAACCAAAATCACTGGAATTTTTAACAAGATTTCAGTGATTTTTTCATATTTGCTATTAATTTAATAGTTTATAAAACGTTAAATTACATAAACTCTAAATACACAATCAATAAAATACTTCAATAAAAAATCTATATGAAATAAGGAGGAATTCACTATGGCAAGAAATGGAAATAAATCTTTGATTCCAGAGGCAAAGGAAGGTCTCAATAGATTTAAAATGGAAGCAGCTAGAGAAGTAGGAGTAAGTCTAAAAAATGGATATAATGGAGATATTACATCCAGGGAGGCAGGATCCATCGGAGGACAGATGGTGAAGAAAATGATACAGGCTTATGAAGAAGGATTAAAGTAACTGTCATTTGCTCAATATGATTGGGAAAAGTGTAAAAAAAGTTGCTTGACGTATATAAATGGTAGGTATATAATGAATGCATAACTTAATAATAGGGTATATGGTTTAAATGATAATTAAAAGGGAATATGGTGAAATACCATTACAGCCCCCGCTACTGTATGAGGTGACAATTTTAATTTTTCACTGGATTGTTCCGGGAAGGAAAAAAGAGGATGAGCCGATAGTCAGGAGACCTGCCTGTACCTGTATGCATAAGAATCTTTCGGAGGGAAGGATTTATCAATTGTGATGCTGATGTTATTTTTAATAACAGAGCTTTGTAATATGGTAATTAGGGACTTCTTTCAGAAGTCCCTTTTTATATATGTTGGTGTTAACTTAAACATATCTAATCCCTTTAAAAATGCACTTATTGTGAATGAATAAGTGCATTTTTGTATTTTAAATATTTTAATATTAGGTTATAATATTGTAAAAATGATCATGAGGATCACTTGATTAATTAAAAAAAAGGAAGGATATGAATCATGCCTGAAAAATATTGGCCTGAAACCGTTATACTTTGGGGGGCTGGTGCGACTAAAAGTTTAGGACTTCATGCAACTAACGAGTTGATGAGGCTTGTTTTAAAAATTAGTAAAAAGGATTTTTCTTTCTTAAATGGGAAAGATGAAAAATTATCCAATGCTTTTAAAAAACTAATTGTAGAAGATTTAATTAAAGACACTAAAATATCAAAGATATATGATTTAAAAGCCCTTGAAGCTATAATAAGTACTAATGACAAACTTAATATGCATGAGCTTTTTACCATGCTCGATCAGCTTATTGACAATAATATGGGATTTAATGCTTTTCTTCATGGGAAAACACAATTTTTGAGAGCGGAAAGAGTTCAGGCAGCCAAAAGATGTCTTATTTTGATTATTGAAGAATTGGAGAGATTTAGCATACAAAATACTCCTGGTTATACGGATAGAGAAAAAATGGAACCTTATTATCAATTTGCAAAGATACTTACAGAACTTATGATAGAAGAGGCTCAGGAATTTGAGAACAGAGGCTATAGAAGGGATACCAGACGTTTTTACCTTTATTCCTATGCTATAATATCTTTTAATTGGGATCCTATAATTCTTTGGAATCTGTTTAATGCCCATAAAGAGAAAAATCAAAATCCAGTTAAACTAAAAGATGGTTTAAAATTGCAACTGTATGATGATTTTGGGACTCAAATTTCTTCTGCTCAATTGGATGGCAATGAATCCGGTATATGGTATGTTACAGATGAACCTCAGTGCAAAGGTATAAATGATTATAATTATCCTTCCAGGATAATAAGAATAGGAAAAATATTGTTTCCACATGGTATGTTTGGATCCAGAATTTGCCCTGAATGTGGAAAATCAATAATTAGTTTTGCGAAGAAATGGAATAGATTGTCTACAGAAATTTTTGGCCCATCTATTCTAAAACCATTGCAGAAAAATTGGAGATATACTACGCAAAAAGAGAAAATATATAAGAGAGGAGCCATAGAATGTCCCTATTGTGGGCAGATAACTTACCCCTATGATATGACTCTCATAATACAGAGCCTTTCCAAGAAAAGAAGTGTGCCAACACTAGAAGAGCTTAAAACTGAAATGGGGCTTCTTATGAAAAATGCAAAGCATATAGTTTTTGCAGGTTATAGTCTGCCGTTAGATGATATTATGGTCAAAACTTTTTTTATGTCCTCTATATCTGGAAATGATAAAAATAAATTGAAATGCACTGTAATAAATTACGATGAGGAGTACAGAGAATCAGGTTGGTTAAGTGGAAATAATATATTGGAATATGTAAAAAAATCGAAGAATAATTCTGCAGCTGAATGTATAGAAAATATATGTGATATATTTCCGCTGGAAAACATAAGGGTAAATTTGAGTGGAATACCTGATGTATTTATGGAAGATGGGAAATGCAGTAAAAAAAAGGTAATGGATTTATTGTATCCTGAAGAATATTTTAAAGAAGGATTCCCAATATACAGGGACTAAAAGACATTGTGTTTTTTTTAACTAATTTATTGTATTTTTTGTTAAAAGTGATAAAATAAAGTCGTCAGTATTTATTAAAAAACTGAACTAAATTTTATAAAGGAGGTTCCGTGTTATATCGTAATGAATAACAACGGAGAAGGTTTATGGAAAGACAAGTTAAAGGATGGTCAAAGCTCAGTGTTAGGCAGATTACTGTAATTGGCATGCTGTCTGCAATTTCTATTGTACTTGGTGTAACGGGATTGGGTTTTATACCTATTCCGCCGGTGAAAGCTACTATAATGCATGTTCCTGTTATAATAGGTGCTATTTTGGAAGGACCATTGGTAGGCGCTATGGTGGGGCTTATTTTTGGTATATTCAGTGTAATTCAATCTATAACTACACCTACTCCTGTTTCTTTTGTGTTTATGAATCCATTGGTATCGGTTCTACCAAGAATACTGATAGGATTAGGGAGTTATTATGTGTTTAGGGCTATAAAGATGAAAAACAGGTTTTTGCCTGTGGGAATAGCTGCTGCTGCTGGCTCACTTATAAACACTGCAGGTGTGCTGGGAATGATATATCTTATATACTTAGGGCCCTATTCAAAGGCATTGAATATAAGTTTAAGTGCGGCTAAAAAGGGGATATTGGCGGTAGCTTTTACAAACGGAATACCTGAAATGATTTTATCTGTACTTATTGCAGTATCCGTTGTTACTGCTGTTACTAAAATAAGACATAAATAAGTTTATTTTTTAATCAAATGAGATATGAAATTAACCCTGAGCTTTTGCTGGCTTGGGGTTTTATAGTGTGGAGGTAGATATGAAAAAAATTTTATTCAATAGTATAGATGAAATAAGAATAGGAAATGCTGAAAATTTAGAGGGACCTACAGGATGTACTGTAGTTATATGTGAAAAGGGTGCATCTGCTGGAGTGGACGTAAGAGGAGGATCTCCAGGTACACGTGAGACGGATCTTTTAAATCCTGTTAACTTAGTAGATAGAATACATGCAGTGGTTCTCGCAGGAGGAAGTGCTTTTGGATTGGATGCAGCAGGTGGTGTAATGCAGTATTTGGAGGAGAGAGATATTGGATTTGACGTAAATGTTACAAAAGTACCTATAGTATGTGAGGCTGTACTATTTGATCTCGATATAGGTGATTGCAAAATAAGACCTGATAAATCCATGGGATATAAGGCCTGTATAAATTCTGAATTTAATTTATGTAAAAATGGAAATATAGGTGCAGGAGCTGGAGCAACTGTAGGTAAAATACTGGGAGATGAATATGCAATGAAAGGGGGACTTGGGTCTTATGCTCTTCAAGTGGGAGAGCTTAAAGTTGGCGCGATAGTTGCAGTGAATTGTCTTGGAGATGTGATAGATAGTAAAAGTGGGAATATAATAGCAGGCGCATTGAGAAAGGACGGAAAATCTTTCGCAGGTACCGAAAATATAATGATGAAAATGTATTCCCAGAAAAAAAATCTGTTTAGTGGGAATACCACTATTGGTGTGGTAGTAACCAATGGAAGCTTTACAAAATCTGAAATGAACAAGATGGCATCCATGGCCCAGGATGGATATGGAAGAGCAATAAGACCTGCCCATTCCATGTTTGATGGAGATACTATATTTACCATGGCTACTGGAAAGGTAAAGTCGGATTTGAGTGTGGCTGGATTCTTAGCTGCTGAGGTGGTAGAAAAGGCCATTGTAAAAGCAGTGGAGAGTGCAGATCCAATTTTGGGATATAGAAGTTATAAGGATATTTAAATTATTACCTTAGGGCCATTATTTGTGATAAAATATAACTGTTGGCTGTAAGTATAAATGAAAAGGAGAGATATTTTAATGGCGTGTGACAAGGAAGTAAATTCAATGGATGAAGTTATCGATCAAATTGATTCAACTATGGGAAATGTAAAAAACGGAGAGATAGTAAAGGGAAAAGTGATTTCCGTAAATGATAAAGAGGCTGTAATAAGTATTGGATATATGGTGGATGGAATACTGCCTAAAAATGAAATATGCAGTGAAGAAAATATAAATATGGAAGAACTTTTAAAAGTTGGAGATGAAATATACGTATATATAATGAGTTTAAATAATGGAGAAGATGGATTGCTGCTTTCGAAGATAAAGGCTGATGAAATAAGAAATTGGAATAAGGTTGAAGATTCGTTTAAAAGGGGAGAAGCCTTTGATGTAATTGTAAAGAAAGTGGTAAAAGGGGGAGTATTGGCAGAATTATATGGCTTTAGAGCTTTTATACCGGCATCTCAGCTGTCAGTAAAGTATGTAGACAATCTGAACGATTTTCTAAATAGGACATTAGCCGTAAAGGTGATTGAACTGGATAAAAACAAGCATAAGATAGTGCTGTCAAGGAAGGAAGTTGAGCAGTTAGAACTTGAAAAAAAAGCGGATCAGTTATGGAACAATATACATAAAGGTGATAAAATAGAGGGAATCGTAAGCAGGATTACGGGGTTTGGAGCATTTGTTGATTTAGGCGGTGTAGAGGGATTAGTTCATATATCACAACTTTCCTGGAAGAGGATAAAAAACCCTGCGGAAGTAGTATCAGTGGGGGAACGTGTTAAAGTCTGTGTAATGGATACTGACAGAGAAAGAAATAGAATTTCACTTTCTATGAAGGCCATGGGAAATAGTCCCTGGGATAAAGTAAATGAAAGATATAAAATAGATGACATAGTTAAGGGAACTATAACTAAAATTATAAATATAGGTGTTTTTGTGGAAATTGAAGATGGATTGGAAGGGTTTGTACATATATCTGAGATATCTCAGGATCATATTGTAAAACCTTCGGATGTTTTAAATATAGGAGATGAAGTACAGGTTAAAATACTCAACATAGATGCAGATGCCAATAGAATGTCACTTAGTATAAAAGAAGCTGTAGATAGTCCTAAGGAGAATTTTAAAAAGTATTTAAATGATTCTGGTGATAAAATTACATTGGGAGATCTGTTTAAGGATAAATTGAAAAATATGAAATTTGATTAAAAGATAATCCATAATTTGCAAAATAATCATATGCACTTTTTGTAAAACATATAATAGATATGGGGTATTTAAAATAAAATAAGCTTTCTACAGGATAAATTAGTTAAATTGTTGCATATAGCATATATGATAACACAGTTGCAGTATTTATTGAAATAGGATTTACAGGTAAGAAAAGATGTAGTATAGATGAAAGTTGGTGTTAATATGGGAGATGGATTACCGAATATAATAAACATGAATGAACTTGAAAATTTAATGGAAAGTTTTTTTTCTATAACAGGAATATCATGTTTAGTAAAATATACTAATGGAGACATGTTTAATGTCCCCTTTAAGTCTCATTTATATCCTAACCCAGAATTTGTGACATATGAGGAGCGTATACTTTCTCGGATTAATGGGCGAAATAAGATAGGTGTTTATAAACATAAAAATGGCTTGATTTATATAGGTATACCTATAATTGTAAATAAAAAACATATTGCAACAATTTTTTTAAATCCAATATTTTTTAAAGAAGATTGCAACAAAAGTGATTATGTAGGAAAGTTAAGTAAAATTGAATTAATAAATAATAAGTATTCTATTGTCTCAAAGAAAAATATAAAAAAAATTATCAATTTTTTTTACAATGAATTTATGGTATTAACTAAACTGGAGTTTAAATATAAAAAGGTGGAGAAAATAGCTTATTATGATAGGCTAACTGAACTATATAATTTCAATTATTTTATGAAAAAAATTGAAAAGCAAATTAAAATGTATTCACAAAGTAGTTTTTCAATATTTCAAATTGAATTAAATAATTTTAAAAGTATAAATGATATTTTTGGATACGAATACGGCGATAAATTGTTAAAAAGAATAGGAAACACCTTAAAAAAATTGGACATTGGAATAGTTTCAAGGATGGGTGGAGATGGATTTTTACTCTTAAAGCAAAAAATAGATGGTGGAATAGAATTAAAAGATTTGGCTCAACATATAGTTGATACTATTAGTGGACTGTGGAGTTTTGATGGAAATGAAGTCCTGGTATCAGTTAATATAGGCATAACGATTTTCCCCAGAGATGGAGGAGAAGCTGCGAAGTTGATTAGAAATGTTGATATAGCATTAAATAGAGCTAAATTAATAGGTAAAAATACATATATATTATTTGAAAAATATATGTATGATGAGATCTTAAGGAAAACGGAATTGGAAAGAGGGTTGAGAAAGGCAATAAAAGATAATGAATTTATACTGTATTATCAACCCCAAGTTGATATGAGAACTAGAAGGGTAGTTGGATTTGAGGCCCTAATTAGGTGGAACAGTTCTAAGTTTGGCTGGATAATGCCTATGGAATTTATAAGCCTTGCAGAAGAGACAGGACTTATAGTACCTATAGGCGAGTGGGTCCTTAAAACTGCGTGCAGACAAAATAAGTTGTGGAAAAACAGGGGGTATTCCTATGATTTCATATCCATAAATGTTTCTACAATACAACTTAAAAATGATAATTTTATCAATACAGTTAGAAATGTTTTAGAAGAAACAGGCTTAAAACCTGAATATTTGGAAATAGAAATAACAGAAAGTGTCATGATGGAGTCCTTTGATTGGAGTTTAAGAGTGATAACTGAACTTAAAAATATGGGAGTTAGAGTAGCACTAGATGATTTTGGAAGTGGATATTCTTCTTTAAACTATTTAAAGAGCATTCCCATAAATACTCTTAAAATTGACAAAACTTTTATAGATGGTATATGCAAGGGAGCTTATGAAAACATTATAACTGGAGAGATAATAAAACTTGCCCATAAGATGAAGTTAGAAGTGGTAGCAGAGGGTGTGGAGATGGAAGAACAGATTCGATATCTAGAGGAGGAAAATTGTAATAAAATTCAAGGATATTATTTTGGCAAGCCAATGCCGCCGGAATGTATAAATATGTTTTTAGAAAAAAGGGAAAGTTAATATGTAATAAGATAACTTGTTTACATATTCTGATAATAAGCTGGCTTACTTGCCTAAATTGGCACGGTAAAGGCTATTGACATTCCAAAAATTGTGCTTTATAATTTAATTTACAGTTACAAAAAATTCTAATTTAAATACGGAATTATTTTATAGATGTTTTATTTATTTTGTTGTAAATATAAGTTTAATTATTGGGGTGTAGCCAAGTGGTAAGGCAGTGGACTTTGACTCCATCATTCGTAGGTTCAAATCCTGCCATCCCAGCCAGAGGTTTACTAGCTCAGTTGGTAGAGCACATGACTTTTAATCATGGTGTCCGGGGTTCGATTCCCCGGTAAGCCACCATTGAACTGAGATTATAAATTGTGAGGGTAAGATTAATATGATAAAATCCTAGTATTTATTTTTATATGCAGGTGTGGCGGAATTGGCAGACGCACTAGACTTAGGATCTAGCGCCTATGGCGTGGGGGTTCAAATCCCTTCACCTGCACCAATTATTTACAATAAAATTCGTTTTATAATGATAAGAATGGTTACAAGGTTATAATATTTAGCATAGTGAGGAATTTTATTGCAGGAATTAGACTTATCATCTAATTCCTATTTATTATCTTAGGAAATAAATGAAAGGATGTTTGATTTAGCATGGACGTTACCTGGCAGAGTATAGTATTCGAACTTATGTTGATATTAATACTCACGGTGATTAATGCATTTTTTTCAGCCATAGAAATGGCTATAGTTGCTTTAAATAGGAGCAGGATAAACTATTTAGCAGAACAGGGGGACGAAAAGGCAGAAATAATACTGAAATTATTAAAGGAACCTAATAATTTCTTAGCTACTATACAGGTGGGAATAACTCTTGCTGGTTTTTTTGCCAGTGCATTTGCAGCTACCACACTGTCGACAAAATTTGCATTTTTTTTAGATGAAATGGGTGTACCCTACAGTGATAAGGTATCTGTAATTGTGATTACACTACTGCTGTCATATATAACTCTTGTTTTTGGAGAATTACTTCCCAAGAGAATTGCACTTCAAAATTCAGAGGCCATGTCAATGGCTTTCGTAAAGCCTATTTTGTTTATAAGTAAATTGATGCTGCCATTTGTGAAATTGTTATCGGGTTCTACTGCCATTCTTATGAAATTGTTTAATGTAAGTACAGAGGATATTGAGAATAGGGTATCTGAAGAGGAAATCAGATCTATGCTTGAAGAGGGTCAGGAAACAGGTGTATTTAATCAGTCTGAAAAGGAAATGATAGAGGGAGTATTTAAATTTGATGATAAGCTGGCAAAGGAAGTTATGACTCCTAGAACAGAAGTATTCGTCATAGACATGGATGATTTGAATTCATGTACTGTGGAGAGTATAATTGAAGAAAAATATTCCAGAATACCTGTATATAAAGATGATATAGACAATATAGTGGGTATACTTTATATCAAGGATTTATTTGCTCAATTGATGAAAACTCCGGTGAGTAATATAGATATAAAATCGATGCTTAGAGCACCTTATTTCGTACCTGAAAATAAAAATATAGATGTACTTTTTAAAGAACTTCAGGGGACCAAAAACCATATGGCTATTTTGATTGATGAGTATGGAGGGTTTTCAGGAATTGTAACCATAGAGGATTTGATTGAAGAGGTAATGGGAAATATATTTGATGAGTATGACGATAATGAACAGTATATAAATAAAATTGATCAGAACACTTATCTTGTAAGTGGACTATTGTCTATAGATGAAGTTAACGAATTTTTAGATTTGGACTTAAAATCGGAAAATTCGGATACAATAGGAGGATTTGTAATGGATCTTTTGGGAAGTATTCCAAAAGAAGGAGAGGAAAATACTGTGGAGTATGGAGATGTGATTTTTAAAGTGGAAAAAGTAGACGAAAAGAGAATAGAAAATTTAAAAATATATACTCCTAAAAAATTAAACCCTCAACTTGAGGAGTCAAGTTAATATTTAAAGTCTGTATCAGACTAGTAATATATGTTTTCTGGAAAATTTGGCAGAAGCTCTTTTAATAAGAGGATCTGCCTGTTTATATATAGGTTATGTATAAGAAAAGAGGTAGTAGTAATATGAATTTAGACAAAATGTTTTTTGGAGAGTTTTTGAAAAAGATATTTTCAGACACTGTTCAGGTTAAGTACTGGGATGGTACGGAAGAGAAGTATGGAGAGGGAGAAGCCAAATTTAAAATATTCATAAATAAAGATATATCTAAAAAAGATGTTATTAGGGATCCTTTTCTCACTTTAGGGGAAGCCTATATGGACAATGTATTGGATTTTGAGGGAAATATTAGAGAAATTATAGAATCGGTGTATAAAAACAAGGAAAGTTTTTTAAATAAAGCTGATATGTTTTCAAAATTGTATAAGGTTCTTCCCAATACTTTAAAGAAAAGCAAGACAGATGTACAGTACCATTATGATTTGGGAAATGATTTCTACAGTCTATGGCTGGATAAAACAATGACATATTCCTGTGCCTATTTTAAAAATGAAAATGATTCTATCTATCAAGCTCAGATAAATAAAGTCAATTATATACTAAAAAAACTCAATCTAAAAGAAGGTCAAAGGCTTTTGGACATAGGCTGCGGTTGGGGAGAACTTGTAATTGAAGCTGCAAAAAAATATGGCGTAAACGCAGTTGGAGTAACTTTAAGTCAGGAACAGTTTAAGAAAGCTTCTGAAAGAGTTGTAGATAATAATCTAGAGGGAAAAGTTGAAATAAAATTAATGGATTATAGAGAACTTGTGGGTAAGACAGATAAATTTGACAGAATAGTAAGTGTGGGAATGATAGAACATTCAGGAAGGAAAAATTTACCTGTTTATATGCAAGATATTAGAGACATGTTAAATGAAGGCGGAGTATCTCTCCTTCATTGTATTACTGCACAGACAGAAGGAGAGGCAAATCAGTGGATAAAAAAATACATATTTCCAGGGGGATATATTCCATCCATAAGGGAGCTGGTGAGCTTGATGGCAGACAATGATCTTCATCTTGTAGATGCAGAGAGTTTAAGACTGCACTATTATAAGACGTTAAAGTGTTGGGCCGAAAATTTTGAAAATAACTTGGATGAGATAAGAAAGATTAAAGATGATAGATTTATTAGAATGTGGAGACTTTATTTAAATGCTTGTGCGGCGTCATTTCATTATGGAGTAGTAGATATACATCAATTTTTATTTACCAAGGGCCTTAATAATGAATTGCCTATGACTAGAGATTACCTGTATGAAGATTAAATATAATGTAAAAATCAGAGCTGCGTATGCTCTGATTTTTTAAACATGAATTTACCATGATATAAGAGGGAGGCTGGTGTATTGCTCATAGATGCAGTTATTTTTGATATGGATGGGGTCATCATAGATAGTGAGCCGCTACATAGAAAACTAGATGATGATCTATTAGCTGAATATGGTATAAAAATAAGCAAAGAAGAACAGCTTGGTTTTATAGGAGTTACAACTGGTTACAAATGGAATATAATTAAAAAGAAGTATAAATTATCTGATTCTCTGGAGGAATTGATAAGAAAGGATAGAGAATTGTATTTAGCTAACCTGAAAGAAAACAAAGACATAAAACCCATAAAAGGTGTAGATGAACTCATAAAATTTCTCTATGAAAAAAACTTGAAGTTGGCAGTGGCATCTTCATCTCCCAAAAATGTTATAGAAAATGTTATTGAAAGGTTTAAGCTGGAAAAATATTTTTCTAAATTTGTGACAGGTGATGATGTTAAAAACAGTAAGCCCTCTCCAGATATATTTTTAAAAGCAGCAGAACTTCTAAAGGTAGAGCCAAAGCGCTGTATGGTTATAGAGGATTCTAAAAATGGAGTGGAAGCTTCGAAAAATGCTGGAATGTATTGTGTGGCCTTTAAAAATTTAAATTCAGGAAATCAAGAATTGACAAGAGCGGATTTTATATCGGATTCCTTTAATTACATACTAAAAGAATTTAGAAGAAATATTTTTTAAACTTTTTTAATATTGTGTATAAACGCAAAAAATTACTTTTTTCGTTTATAATAGTGGAATAATGTAAAAAGGAGATATAATAAGGGAGATATAATCATGAATATAAGCAATTTTACTGTTTCCAGCGATAAAAATAAGCAATTTCTATATGGAGTAAAACTTATCCCTAGTTTGGCAATGGACAGATTTGTAGATGCTATTTTAATTTCTGCTGTGGAAAACGACAGGGGATATAATGAATATGAAATTTCCTTCAAGAGAAGATGCGGGATTAAAACCATTGTAAATAATTTTAAATTTAATAGAAAAAATTTTATGGCATATATAAAATTTTTAACATCTTTTAAAAGTCTAGATATAAAGTATAGAAAATTTGTTGTTGAAGAATTTGGGGAAATAGAGCTGGTCTCTCTCAATAGAAGAATGATAAAAATATCTTCAAAAAATAATTGCAATAAATTGTTTTTTGTAATTTCTAGAAAAGAGCTGGCCTCTTATATAAACATATTGAAAAGTGTGTATTTAACTCAAATAAATAATTCTTTTATATATTATGATAATTATATTGTTGATCCCCTAAGTAAGCGGGAGAGGGATGAGTTCTATAGAGAAATTTTATTGACCTTAATAGACGGAGCATTGGATGCAAGAAACAAAGGGCTTTTTAGCTATATTTGCAATGAGCTGAAAATATTGAAATAGCCTTGGTAATTTTATACTGGAGATTTATCATCCCCAGTGTAAAGTTGTGATATTATATAATTATGTGTATTAGTAAAATTAAAATATGGAAGTTAGGAGAAGTTGATATTTTGAGTAAGGGGCATAGGAAAGTATATATTATAATTTCAATAATTTTATTTGCTGTGATATGCTTTGGAATTTATAGATATAGAATAGCTAAATATAACAATGGCAAAAAAAATAAAACAGATGTGACAAATGTTGATAAAAAAACAGGACAAAAATCGAAGAGTAAAGAAAATGGGAAAAAGTACGAGAAAAGTACTTCTACTGATACTGAAAACGCCGTAAAGAGTGAAGCTGGTGTTTCTGATGGTTCACAGAAAAATATTACAGTAGAACAAGCGGTGAAAACAGCTTCGGAGTGTTATGGAGATAAAAATAAAAATACTAAATTTGTGTTTGATCATGAGACCGTAAGAGATAATATACACTATTATGTCATACAAGTTTTTGACAGCATGGAGGATCATTCTGCCACCAGCGGTTGGTATTATATAAATAAAAAAAATGGCAAGGCATATGAATGGGACCTAAATGAGGATAAACTTATTCCTGTAAATTAGTTATATTCTGACACTCTAAAATGGTATTCGGGGGTGTTTCTTGTGATAGTTTTAAATTCATATCCTAAATTTATGTAATAGTCAATTATTTTTGGCAGTACCTTACAAGTGTTTTTATTCTGGCTGTCACAGTGTGCAAGCAAGAATATTTTATTGGGATTGATACATTTTTCTGTGCCCTCACTATATAGTTTTTGAACGGGTGTCCTGTAATCTATGCCATCTGATAGACATAGGTTCCAATCATATATTTTATATCCACAGGAATGTAATTTCTCTAAAAGATATTCATCCAGATGCCCTTTGCTTCCAGTTGGGAATCTTATTATTTTTGGTGCAAATCCTAAGATGTTTTTTACCTCTTTACCTGTTTTATTCATTTCATTTAAAAAAGAATCAGGGCTCGAATATATTTTACTGTACTTATGTGTATAGGTATGAAGTCCTATGCTGTGCCCTTCATTGTATATTCTTCTCAATATTTTTTCATGACCGTTTATTTTATATCCTATTACAAAAAAAGTTGCTTTTACATTTTTTTCTTGTAAAATATTCAGTATTTTACTGGTAACCTCTGTGCTGGGACCATCGTCGAAAGTGAGGTATATTGTCTTGCCGGCGGGCAATGTGTTCGATTTACCTCTTATGGAAGGTGAATCTTCTGAAAAGGATTTTACAGGAGTTATACAGTTTAATAATACATATAAGGTACATAGTATGACTAACAGAAAGTGCTTGATTTTCATTTTGAATCCTCCTATTTTATTTCTTTGGTTAGTATGTGCTCTTATTATTTTTTTATAAGTGTGATAATATATGTTATATTGGTTTTATTATATTTTAATTATTTTTACATATAGGGGTGACAATGATAATGGAAGCTTATTTTGACAATAGTGCTACAACCAGGCCTTATGATGAAGTGATGGATTCAATGGTGGATACTATGAGAAATTATTACGGAAATCCATCTTCAGCATATTCTCTTGGATTAAAAGCGGAACTTAAAATGAATGAGAGCAGAGATATAGTTGCAGATACACTGAATTGTGACAGAGATGAGATAATATTTACTTCTGGAGGGAGTGAGAGCAATAACTTTTTGATAAGAGGCTTTATAAAACCTGGAAATGAAATCATAACTACAAAAATAGAACATCCAAGTGTGCTGAATACCTGTAAAGCTTTGGAAAATAATGGGGTTAAGGTTATATACCTTGATGTAAACGGTAGGGGGCAGATTGATTTAGGTGAGCTTGAAAAAAGCATAAATAAGCAGACTCAGCTGGTCAGCATAATGCATACCAACAATGAAGTTGGCACGGTTCAAAATATCAAAGCTATAGGAGAGCTTATAAAGGAAAAGAGCAGCAGAATAAAATTTCATGTTGATGCAGTTCAGGCTTATGGAAAATATGATATAGATGTTAAAAAAATGCATATAGATTTATTATCTGCCAGTGGTCATAAAATACATGGCCCCAGGGGAGTAGGAATTGCCTATGTTAGAAAAGGGCTTATACCAAGACCTCTGATATATGGAGGTGGACAGGAAAGAGGATTTAGATCAGGTACTGAGAATTTAGCTGCTGTTGTAGGACTTGCAAAAGCTGCTGAAAAGATATATAAAAACAGAGAGCAGAATTTTCACCACGTAGATGAAGTGAAAAAATATTTCATGGAGAAACTCAGAGATATGGAGGAAGTTAAAATAAACAGCTGTGGAAAAGAATATTCTCCTTATGTATTAAGTGTTTCTTTTATAGGAGTTAGAGGAGAAGTATTGCTTCATATGTTGGAGGAGAAGGGCATTTATGTTTCTACAGGTTCTGCCTGTTCTGCCAAGAGCAGCAAAGACAGCCACGTGCTGGAGGCAATTGGACTTCCTAAAGATCATATAAGGGGTACTATAAGATTTAGCTTTGGCGAGGATAATTCAAAAGAAGAAGTGGATTATGCTTTAGATGTGATAGATGAATCTTTAAAGTTTTTAAGGAGAGTAGGTAAATGAGAAAATTATTGCTTGTAAAATATGCTCCGGAAATATTCTTAAAGGGATTGAACAAGGGAAAATTTGAGAGAAAATTAAAAGGTAATATAGAGAATACTTTTAAGGACAGCAGGTACTCTTTTGTAGTAGATCAGGGAAGATGGTTTATAGAATGCGATAATTTAAAAGATGGTATAAAAAAGCTTAAAAATATATGCGGCATATCTGAAATATGTGTGGTAGATGAAATAGATTCCGATATAGAAAGTATTAAAAAGCAAGCTCTCAGTAATGCTCTGAAAAATGAGGGAAAGACTTTTAAAGTTGTAACTAAAAGGGCAAACAAAAACTTTCCAGGAACTTCTATGGATGTAAGCAGAGAAGTTGGGGCTTATATACTGCAGAATACTGAAAGATTATCGGTAGATGTGAGAAAGCCTGATTTCTTTGTAAATATTGAGATAAGAGATAAGGCCTATGTATATTCAAAAAGAATTAAAGGTATAGGTGGCATGCCTTATGGTACTAACGGCAGTACTATACTTATGCTTTCAGGTGGTATAGATTCTCCAGTAGCCGGTTATATGATGGCAAGAAGGGGAGTTAGATTGAATTGTGTGTATTTCCACAGTCATCCCTATACCAGTGAAAGAGCCAAGGAGAAAGTCAAGGAACTGGCGGGTGTGTTGAAGAAATACACCGGGAGCATAAGCCTTTATGTGGTTCCCTTTACAAAAATACAGATGAGCATAATTGAAAACTGCAGAGAAGACGAATTGACTATAATAATGAGAAGATTCATGATGAGAATAGCCTGTAATTTAGCTGAAAGACATGGTATAAATTCTGTAACTACAGGAGAAAGTATAGGTCAGGTTGCCAGCCAGACTATGGAAGGTCTTGTTGTAAGCAATGATGTAGCAGATAGACCGGTATTTAGACCATTGATAGCCATGGACAAAGTGGATATAATGGACGTGGCAAGACAGATTGGGACTTATGAAATTTCCATATTGCCCTATGAGGACTGCTGTACCATATTTGTACCAAAACATCCTAAAATTAAACCCAGAGTTGAAGAGATAAGGAAAGCAGAAAGTGTTTTGGATATAGATGCTCTGGTAAAAGAGTCCGTGGAAAATACTGAATTTTTTAGCTGAGATCATATGAAAATGCAGTTCACTAAAATATTAAGTGATCTGCATTTTTCATTTATTCTTGAGGTGTGCTTTTGCCGCTCAGGATCTTAAGATTATTATTTTCATATCCTATGGTATACACCACATTGTATTTACTGACTTTCGAATTTGATGTATTTCCTTCAACAGCCTGAATTACAGCGGAAACTTCTATGTTTCCATTTTCTGTCCCATGACAGATCATATTGTCTATTTTTACAGATAAAGTTTGAAGGTAGCCTTTTCTAAAGTCTTCATAGGTAGTACTTTGCTGCCAGTTTGCTCCAAGTAAAGAATAGGCAGTTACATAGTCATTGGAATTTAAACTGTTGTAGAAATATGAAACTAAATAAGCGGCATCCTCTGTGGAAAGCTTTGAATCTCCAGTTGAAGCAGTATTTTGGGATGAAAATTTATAGGTATTGGGATTAGCTGCCCAGTTGTCTATCATGGGAATAACTTGAGTTATTGGTATGCTGAAACCTATGGATTCATCGTCTACTTTTGCAGAGTTTATACCTATAACTTGTCCTGTGCTTCTATCCAAAAGAGGGCCTCCGCTGTTGCCTGGAGATACAGGGGCAGAAATTTGGTAGACATTTTTATACTGGTAATTTTCTAGGTTGAAATTTCTATTCAAACCGCTTATTATACCTGTAGTAGCTGTATTCTGAAGACCAAGAGGGCTTCCAAGGGCTATTATCTCATCTCCTATATCAGCCTTTTTGTTTTTTGAAATTTTCATCGGACTTTTTCCTTTTAAGTTATCCACCCTGACTAAAGCTATATCTGTAAGCTCACTTTTACCTATAAGCTTACCTTTATATGTTGCGGTATCGGCCATCTTTACAATTATGGCGGAGCCGTCTTTTACCACATGTGCATTAGTTACTATATCTCCTTTTGTATCATATAAAAAACCAGAGCCAGTTATATTTCCACTGCTATTCTTTACTTCTAAAGATACCACTAATTTTTGATTTTCATGTATTATTGTCTTTAAATCCTTGGATTTGGGTGTGCCGAGTACTTCAGACACATTTCCCAATTTAGATGAACCTCTGGAGGATTTAAGACTTATATTTTTATGTATAGCAAAACATGCTGTAATGCCAATTACTAAGAAGGTTATTGTGGTAAGAAGAGAAACTATAAAAATTTTATTTATTTTCATAACTATCCTCCTGCGGCAATATCCAGGTTATTTTTGTGATTTTAATGTGATGGCCTTTTGACATCCCATATTCTGTATTTTCAAATTGACCTGTGTCATTTATAGATAAGTAATTGGGATATACATAGGTAGAATCGTTTCCAAGTTCGGCATTACTGGAATTATATATGGTATAGTATATTTGTATAGAGCTGATGGGCTTTGTAGCTATGTTTTTGATAGTTCCTTTAATTACGAAATCTCCGTATTTATTTATATTAGTAGAAGTAGAAACTACCTCTACTGCATTGGTTTTATTGTTTTTGTTCTCCAGGGCAGCTGAAGCCATGGCGTTCTGAATTCTAGTCTGTTCAGTTGTTTCAAAAGAATTTTTCTCGGATATTATGACCTGTTTAAAATTGTTGAGCTTTTTATCATTTGGATTATAAACGATACCTTTGTCTATAGTTTGAAGGGCAGAGGTGAAATCATTGTTTTTCAAATATTCATTCGCAGTGTTGTAAGCCACAGCGCTTATTCTTTTTCTAAGTTCTGAAGCAGTTTCACTGGCCTCTTTCACATTGTAATTGGATATTTTGTTTAGCAGTCCAGCTAAATCCTCTATGCTGCTTTTATTATTCATTTCATTTTTTATTTGTAATACAGTTATGCCCATTTTCTTATTTTCTATATTTTTATTTAACAGGGAATAAAAAGCTCCGGTTTTATCCGATATTAAATTAACAGCTTCGTCTAATTCATTTAAAGCCCCATTGTAATTTTTATCCTTTATATAACTATCTACGGCACTTATATGTAAGTTTACAGCTTTGCCATCCTGCAAAAATATTTTATCTGCTTTTAGGGTTTCATTATTTGGACGTAAACTCAGGGCCTTGTCTATTATTGAATACGCACTAGATATATTTCCCTGAAGAGCTATATTTTCGGCAGTAGTTCTATTTTTTTCAACATTTTTAGAAACAGAGGCTTCATATAAATAATAAGTGCAGGTTAAACTCACGGCAAGTACTGCTGACAAAAGGGGCATTGCTATATTTATATTTTTATAAAATGGAATTTTACAACAGGTATTATCTCCAACTTTCTTATTTAAACTAAAATTTGTTGTATTGTCTTTTGATTTATCTAAAGCTAGGGCGTTTAACTGATCCTCTTTTATATTATGCTTTAAGGCTTGTCTGATATTATGAATTTTAATTGTACTTTCATTTAAATTTTCTATTTCCAGGTTTTTATTTAACCTGGTTCCGCATTTTTCACAAAATAGAGCTTGATTAGAAACCTTGGCTCCACATTTATAACAAAACATTCTAGTATTCTCCTTAAATTTATTAATTTTTACATCCATTGCAGTTTTCACAGTCTGGAAGGTTAGGTTTAAATACGGGTTCTATAGAAAAACTTCCGAGTCCGTTTTCGCTTCCACATAGGAATATAAAACCACTAAACTGCATGAATAAGTTTTTGTCTACTATAAAATTTATATCCTTTATTTGCTGAGTCAAATCATTGTCGTTTTTTTTATCGGCACTCATGTTGAAATGAGGACCGTGACAGGACATACCATCTAAATAAATTCTTATTGTAGAATAGGTAATATTATTCTCAGTCAAAAATTTTTTAAATTCATTGTAAGCTGTATTACTTATTTTTATAAAATTCATATAAAATCCTCGCTTAATGATCAAATTTTTATAATTGTACAGATATACTTATATGTATTGTACCAAAAATTTTATAATTGTACTATAGTAATTTATTCATAGCAAATATTATTATATTTTGTTAAAATAAGTATGTATAGAATGGGATTAGAACTTATTTTTAGAGCGGAGATGTAAAAATGAACAAAAAAGATTTGGCGAATATAAGAAAAGAGTTTAAGTTGGGAAGTTATATGCTTCCTATTAAGGAAGTTTACAGCGTATATTTAAAAAAAGATAATGGAGAAATAATAACCAGGGAACTAGAGCATTTTGAAATGATGGAAATAGAGAAGAGGGAGCTTTACCTGAATAATTTCAAAAAGGTGCTTACAGGTTCTCTGGATTCCAAAATATTTGAATTGGATTTTAAGGAAACGGAGGGGAAAGAAGGCCATGAGGTTGGTGAAAGCACACAGCAGATATTGTATGGTGCTTTGAATTCCGGGAAGAGTGCGGCTGAATTTGGAGATAAGATAGTGGATAAAATATCTAAAAATTATACCTATGATACGGATGTAGTGATAAATTTTATAAAAGCAGAGTATTATAACAGCAGAAAAAATAAGAATGGAGATGAAAGTGATGTAGAAGATTATGTTCAAGCTGTGGAGTTTATATTGTGCAGTGTAAACAAGGTGGAAATTCCCAAAAAGGTATTGAAATTTGATTATACCGAGATGAAATTCAAGCCCAATTCTGCACTGGATATGATCGTGAATTTAAATTCTCCTCTAGACGGATTCATGTTTCCAAGTTTTACATGTGAATATGTAGATGTGAACAAGATAATATATTATTCTTCTAAAACGAAGCAGGTTAACGGCACTTTTGTAGAAAAAGTCCTTGAGTGTACTGTAAAACCCACGGCTGTAGAAGAAAAAGAAAGTTTTAAAAGTATACTGGGTACAGTGACAGGAGGCAGAATAAAGCCGGATATCATGAAGGATGTATATGAAAGAATAAATGAAAAACTTGATGGAGGAGATAGGGAAGAGGAGGCAGTACTGGATGTAAATGAAGTTACCAGGGTTTTAAAAGAAAGCGGCCTTAAACATATACAGTCCGTCAAAAGCGCCTTTCAAGAGGTATGTGGTGGAGATCATGAATTTAAAGCCAGAAATGTAATCCCTGATTTTAAAAGTAAATCTGTAAAGATTGAAAATGAAAATACAAGTATAATTATAAGGCCTCAAGATCTGGGTAGTGTAAAGCAGGTAATAGACAAGAGAGGGAAAAAATGTTTATTGATAGAACTTAAAGAAGATATGGTTATAGACGGGCTTAATTTGGAGACTGAGAAAATGGAAGATTATATCTAATTGAAAACAATTCTTTTAAGGATAAAATTTTAATGTTAAACTTCTTAATTTGATTAAAAATTAATTTGACCGTAAGAATGTTATAAGGTATAATTAAAGTCAATAATTTAATATTAACCCTTATCAAGAGAAACTTAGGGAATGGCCCGATGAAGTTTCAGCAACCCATGTATTAATTGGTACATGTAAGGTGCTAAGTCCATCAGAACACAGTTCTGGAAGATGAGGTAAATATAAAACTTCAACTTGAACATTTTATATTTATTATAATATAGAAAAATCCTCTTCTTCATAAAAGGGGATTTTTTAGTTATTAATTTATAAATTAATGTAAAAGGGGGCAATATGAAAATGGGAGAAAAAACTGCGCGAAAAAATAACCAGATCTCAGAACAGTACATTAAAGAGATATTGCAGTCATTGAAGAGTATAAATTATGGTTCAATAACTTTGGTGATTCAAGATGGAATAGTAATTCAGGTAGAGACAAAAGAAAAAATAAGACTAAAATAGAGATTGAATAAACTTAAGATATTATCAGAAAATAAAAACTTTTAGATAAAAATATAAAATGATATTTTAATTATTGATTATCCTTTAAATAAATAGTAAAATGTAATCAGATACAATGTTGAGTATTTAAGTCGGATATTTTATCCTGATGCCCATTTATAATGGGATTGATTTTTGGAATTAAATATGACTTAAATACTCGGATATAAAGGAGAGGTATAATGGGAAAAAAGTTACTGGAAATAAATAAACTGAAAACGGAAGTTGAAGGTAATGAAATATTAAAAGGACTTGATCTAGAAATTGGCAAGGGTGAAATACATGCCATAATGGGTCCCAATGGGGCAGGAAAATCTACTCTTGTAAATACTATAATGGGTCATCCTAAATATGTAATATCATCAGGAGATATAGTATTTGATGGGGAAAAAATAAATGATTTAAAGGTGGATGAAAGGGCAAGAAAGGGAATATTCATGTCTTTTCAGTATCCGCAGGAGATACAGGGAATAACTGTTGAAAATTTTTTACGCAATGCTAAAGCTGCTGTTACAGGTAAGAGAGGTGGAATATTGGCATTTAGAAAAGCTTTAAAAGAAAAGCTAAAGCTTTTAAAAATAGATGAAAGTTATGCTAAAAGATATTTAAACGTGGGATTTTCAGGTGGAGAAAAAAAGAAAAATGAAATACTCCAGATGGCGGTACTTGAGCCCAAGCTTGCTATGCTGGACGAAACGGATTCAGGACTTGATGTAGATGCAGTTAGAGTAGTATCGGAAGGGGTGAGCAAACTCCGAACAGAGGATAACTCCATACTTATAATTACACATCACGATAGTATATTAGAATATTTGAAACCGGATTACGTTCATATACTTGTAGATGGAAGAATAGTTAAAACTGGTGATGCATCTTTAGCTGAGGAAATAGAGAAAAACGGATATGACAGGTTTAAGGCATTGGCTTAACAGGATGTTTTAAAAGAGAGGTGTTTTTATTGGAAAAAGAAAAAACTCATATAGAAGATATAAGAAGAAATATTTATGATATAAAAAATGAAGACAAATCCAGTTATAAAACTGGCTCGGGTCTTACAAAAAAGATAATAGAAGAAATATCAGATGAAAAAAACGATCCTGAATGGATGAGGGAGTTTAGACTTAAATCCTTAGATATTTACAATAAGATGCCTATGCCGTCCTGGGGACCTGATCTTTCGGATCTGGATATGAATAACATAGTTACCTATGTAAGGCCTGATACCAGCATGAAACATGATTGGAAGGATGTGCCCAAAGATATAAAAAGAACTTTTGATTTACTTGGAATACCTAAAGCGGAGCACGAATCCCTGGCAGGTGTGGGTGCACAATATGATTCGGAGATAGTCTATCACAATGTAAGCGAGGAGCTGAAAAAGCAGGGTGTTTTATATATGGATATGGAAACGGCTATAAGGGATTACGAAGATCTGATAAGACCT
The DNA here is from genome assembly GCF_900184915.1 of Clostridium sp. HV4-5-A1G. NCBI lineage: Bacteria > Bacillati > Bacillota > Clostridia > Eubacteriales > Clostridiaceae > Clostridium > Clostridium sp. HV4-5-A1G. The sequence goes on from NZ_FXYI02000016.1 coordinate 26,968, forward strand.
CTTTTTATGAGGCTTGTGCCTCCAACAGATCATAAATTTGCAGCACTTCATGGAGCAGTTTGGTCTGGCGGCTCATTTGTATATGTTCCTGAGGGAGTTCAAGTTGATATACCAATACAATCTTATTTTAGATTAAATGCCCCTGGTGCAGGACAATTTGAACACACCCTTATAGTAGTTGAAAAAGGAGCAAAAATTCACTATATAGAGGGATGTTCGGCACCTAAATACTATGTAAACAATCTACATGCAGGTTGTGTTGAGTGTTATGTGAGAGAGGGAGCTTCATTAAAGTACAGTACTATAGAGAATTGGTCAAGAAATATGTACAATTTAAATACCAAAAGGTGTGCAGTGGATAAAAATGGGCATGTAGAATGGGTTACAGGTTCTTTTGGATCTAAAGTATCCATGTTGTATCCTATGAGCATACTGAGGGGAGAGGGAGCAAGATGCGATTTCACAGGAATAACTTTTGCAGGTGCCGGGCAGTATCTGGATACTGGCTCTAAAGTAGTTCATGCAGCTCCAAATACTACGTCAGTGGTAAACTCTAAATCCATTTCCAAGGATGGTGGAGTTTCAATTTACAGAGGCCTGTTGAGTTCTACTAAAAATGCAGTTAACTCCAAGTCCAGTGTATCCTGTGAATCATTGATGCTTGACAGTGAATCCAGATCGGATACTATACCTATTGTAAGTGTGGCAAACAACAATGTTGATATAGGACATGAGGCTAAAATAGGTAGAATAAGTGACGATGCCATTTTTTATCTTATGAGCAGAGGTCTTACGGAAGAAGAGGCAAGAGGGATGATAGTTACAGGATTTGTTGAGCCTGTAGCAAAGGAACTTCCACTTGAATATGCAGTGGAAATGAATAATTTGATTAAATTAGAATTAAAGGGAACCATAGGATAAGGAGGTAGTTTATGATAGATAATAGGGGAAATTTAAGCAAAAGTAAGAGAATAATTTCCGAATTGCAAAACAAGAAGGAGTTTAGACTAAATCAGGCCTATGTACCTACATGGAAGCATCTTGGATTAAATAATTTTCACCTTGATAATTATAAGTTTCCTGAAATAGAGGCATATGATGCAGGGTATATGGATTTTAAGGCTGAAGATTTTGAGGGGGTAACCTTAAAATTCATGCAGGAGATTGATGGAGAAAATCTTGCTCAATATTCTAGTTTTAAAGATGCTACTTCTGTATCAAAAGATTTTGTCAGACTTGGGGAGAACGGATTTAATTCAGGAATATTTGTAAAAGTTCCAGAGAATAAAATTTTGAATTCGCCTATAAGACTTAATTTCAATTTAAATGAACACAACCCTACAGTTATAGATCACAACATAATTGTAGCCGAATCAAATAGTAAAATTACTTTAGTGGTGGATTATTGTACTGAAAATAAAGACATAGATGCATTTCACAATGGTTTGACTAAAGTATTTGCAAAGAACGGCTCAGTAGTAGATGTTATAAAAGTTCAGAGGATGAATGATAAGTCAACCCATTTTGATTCGAATATGGCTCAGGTGGAGAATGGAGCAAAAGTAAATTGGATTACTGTAGAGATGGGAAGCCATATAAATGTTACAAATTATAATTCGGATTTAAAAGGGGAATACAGCAGTGCAGATATATATTCAGCCTATTTAGTTGATGGAGACAGAAGACAGGATCTTTACTATACCACCAATCATTTTGGTAAAAAGAGCACAAGTAATATGGTCATAGAAGGGGTACTGAAGGATAGAGCCAGAAAAGTTTTTAAGGGAAATATAGATTTTAAAAGAGGCTCATCTAAATCCAAGGGAGCTCAGGCTGAAGAAGTTCTTCTTTTAGATCCAACAGTTAAGACGGATACTATTCCAATACTTCTCTGCCAGGAGGAAGATGTGGACGGACAGCATGCAGCAAGTGTAGGCAAAATAGATGAGAATCAACTTTTTTATTTGATGAGCAGGGGCTTTGATTATGGTGAAGCGGAAAAATTGGTTATAGAGGCTAGATTTAATCCTATATTTGATAAGATTCCAGCAGAAGATTTAAAAAAGTTTTTATCTGAAGAACTTAAAAGGAGGATTATAAATGAGTAATGGAAATGTAATACAGGAGAGTATAGATGTAAAGAGGATAAGAAAGGACTTCCCAATACTTTCTATAAAAGTGAAGGGTAATGATCTGGTGTATTTTGACAATGGAGCAACTACACAGAAACCACTTTCTGTCATAAAAGCCGTAGAACATTATAATGAGAATTTAAATGGAAATCCCCACAGAGGTGCCCACTATCTTGGAGTCACGTCTACAGAGGCTTATGAGGGAGCTCGTGAGAAAGTAAGGGCTTTTATTGGAGCAGAGAAATCCTCTGAGATAATATTTACAAGGAATACTACAGAATCCTTAAATTTGATAGCTTATAGTTATGGGCTGAATTTTGTAAATAAGGGAGATGAAATAGTAATTGCTATTTCAGAGCATCACAGCAATATACTCCCTTGGCAGATGGTAGCTAGAGTAAAAGGTGCAGTGCTTAAATATATGTATACTAATGAAGAGGGAAGAATAACTGAAGAAGAATATAAAAGTAAAATTACTGACAAGACAAAGATTGTATCCATTGCTCAGGTGTCAAATGTACTTGGAACGAAATATCCAGTTAAAGATATTGTAAAATACGCTCATGAAAAAGGAGCTGTAGCAATAGTAGATGGAGCACAGAGTACACCTCATATGAAGGTGGATGTATCTGATCTTGATACGGATTTCTTCGTATTTTCAGGTCATAAAATGCTAGCTTCTATGGGAATAGGAGTACTTTATGGAAAAGAAAAATTTCTCCTTGAAATGCCGCCTTTCCTAGGTGGTGGTGATATGATAGAATATGTTACAGAACAAGATGCTACTTTTGCAGAGCTGCCTTTTAAATTTGAAGCCGGCACTCAAAATGTGGAAGGTGCAGTGTCTCTCGGTGCAGCTATTGACTATTTAAATTCAATAGGACTTGACAAGATTGAAGCCTATGAGGAAGAACTTACGGAATATGCACTTAAAAAAATTTCAGATATAGATTATGTGACGGTTTATGGCCCTAAAAGTGCCAAGAATAAAGGTGGAATTATTTCATTTAATGTAAAAGATGTTCATCCTCATGATGTAGCAACTATATTAAATAATTACGGAGTAGCAGTTAGATCAGGACATCACTGTGCACAACCTCTTATGAAACATTTAGGAATCCAAGCATCTTCCAGGGCTAGCTTTTATTTTTACAACACTTATGAAGAAATAGATAAATTTATAGAAGCCCTTAAGAATGTTAGGAAGTGGTTGGGATATGGACGATCTTAGTCTTGTGTATTCTGAAATAATAACAGAACATAACCAGGATACCACTAATAAGAGAGAGCTGAAAAACCCTGATTTAAAAGAAAGAGGACATAATCCCAGCTGTGGAGATGATATAACTCTTTCATTGAAATTCAAGGGAGACATTATAGATGATATAGCTTATGAGGGAAGCGGATGTGCCATATCTCAGGCTTCAACATCTATAATGATAGATTTGATTAAAGGTAAAACTGTTGAAGAAGCTTTGGATTATGTTAAGACATTTATAGGAATGATAAAAAAGGAAATTACAGATGAAAAAGAGTTGGAAAAATTAGAAGATGCTATAGCACTTAAAAATATATCCATGATGCCTGCCAGAGTGAAGTGTGCAGTCCTCGCCTGGCATACATTAGAGGAAGCTATAAAAAAAAGAAAGAAGGGTGTCTCTGAATAAGCTGTATTCAAAACCCAGAGCACAAATATCAAACTCCATTATTTGATATTTGTGCTCTATTTTTTCTGTTAACTGTCAATTGCTTTTGTATTGTTTATAAAAGAATAGTAGTCATTTCTCAAATTGTTTTTGTCTTCTTCAGAGGCAAAAGAACAATTTATTCCATTTTCAGTGACCTTTTTTATATCTTTGAAATCGAAATTTTGGTATTTTACAAGATATTTAAATTCCTGAATTATATCTGTGTTTGACACAGTGATATTGTCTGTGTTTACTGTTACCATAATATCCTCATCCAGGTATTTCTTTATTGGATGTTCTCTGTAGGAATTTACGGCAGATGTATTCACATTGCTGGTTATACATACTTCGAGAGGAATTTCATGCTCTATCAGATATTTAAGGGTTTCTTTGTCTTTATATGCATAAGTGCCGTGGCCTATTCTCTCTGCATGTAATATTTTTATAGATTTTAATATGTTCTCTGAAATACCCGTTTCGCCTGCATGGATTGTACGGTGAATGCCGTATTTTCTTGCTAAATTAAAGGATTCACTGTGAATTTCTGGAGGAAAATTTGTCTCATCTCCTGCAAGATCTATGGCAGCTACTCCCCTGGAAAAGTATTTTTTAGCTAATTCAACAACTTTTATCCCAAGTTGAGGGGACTCCTGTCTTAGGATGCATAGTATTAAATTTGACATGATCCCTAAATTTTTTCTACCGTAATCCATGGCAGAAAGTACGGTTTCTATGACCTGTTCAGGTTTTAAATTGCCAGCTAGATGATTAAAGGGGGCAAAACGAATTTCTATGTATTTAATATTTTTTTTAATAGCATCTTCCAGCAATTCGGTAGTCACTCTGTATATATTTTTTTCACTTTGCATAATTTTTATAGGTAAATTGAATTTATCAAGATATTGTTTTAGAGAATTGCATTTCCCAAGAACTTTAACTTGTTTTTCAAGAGTATTTAAATCGATATCTGAAGTAAGTATATTTTCTTTAGATGCAATGTCTAAGATAGTTTCGGGTCTTAAACTGCCGTCTAGGTGACAGTGGAGGTCTGTCTTTGGAATAAGTTCTAATATTTTATCGAGATTCATTATACTATTCTCCTTGTCAGATATTTTTGATATATCAATATTATATACCTAATTATATACCTAAATATTAATATACAATAGAAAGTATTTGAAAAGGTTATATAAAATGTTAATTTTAACTCTTGATATTATTGTATTTTTCTGGTATATTATAAAAGGTTTGTGTATTGCAATATTTATACAATAAAGTAATACACTAAATAAGATTGTTAGAATTTATAAGAAAGATGGTAAATTTATGGAACAAATAGAACGATTAAGGGAAAAATTAAATTTATTGGTTATTGAAAGTGAGGATCTCTACAAGGGAGAAATATTGGAGATAAGTCAACAGTTGGACAGGTTAATTTATCTCCAATATAGGAAAGTCAATGGTTCTGAGATAAGTATCTGATATTTGCAGTTTGTATTTTCTCTGTCAGTTGTGGATTGAAAATAGTGGTAGCCATTGAATAAAAGTATCGGGTAATTTGGTAACATTTTATAAGAATGAGTATATAATAAAATTAAAATATAGAAGTATTTGCAG
>NZ_FXYI02000017.1:0-32253 GCF_900184915.1 Clostridium sp. HV4-5-A1G
TTTTTACTTAATATAAAAATAAAGTAATGAAGGAGTTTGTATATACATGAGTCTTAAAGATAAAATTGCGCACTATTACACAAAATCTTATTTAAAAAAATATGGTGACAGATTGACACAAGTACAGGGAACTGTGGTATCTGCCAAAATAACTAGAAAAACTATACTGTGGATATTCAATAAATTATCAGTAACTCTCCTTGTAAGACCTGAAAGGAGCAGAAACATAGTCAGGTGTTCCTATAGTAAAAATAGATGGTTTAAAAAACCTGATTTTATATCTGTAAACCAGGGAAATCTGGTCTTAATTCAAGGCCTCAAGAGTAGAAAAGTAAAGAAAAGCAAAGGAAAGGAAAAAGAGAAGAGAGAATTTATACAGCTCTTGAATATAAGAAATATGTCCACCAAAAAAGATCTCGTGCCTATAGAAGGTAAGATACCTAAAGTACAGAGAAGAGTTCAACGATTTAAATAGCTTAATGATGCAAAAAAAGATGGCAGCTACAATGTAGTGCCATCTTTTTTATTACAGATTTGCTTTTTCTATATAATGACAATTGACCTCAATATGATTTAAAAACAACAATAACCTTTCATAGAGTGGATAAACTTTATCGCCGTACTTTACCTCCAGATTTTTCCCAATATCTTTTACAGTTCTAGTACCGTCTATCTGCAGAAATACATAACTTCCGTACTTATCCATAGTAATTTTTTTATATTCCGGAATTCTGAATTCAAGTTTCCTAAAAAACTTTTGAATCCTATGATCCTGTTTTTCAAATATGGTCACAATGCCCTCTTTATCAACTTCATATTTCAGGTTATCCGAAATTTTAAATATTATATTCAAAGCCTCTTTACCGTTATTCAACATCTTTCACTTTACTTCTCAGTATAGGTACCACGGAGGCTATTACAAGAACTATCAACATTATAAATGCCATTCCATTAGTAGAGGCAAACCCACTTGGGCCATTCCCTTTTATAACGCCTGATACCTGAAGTATTATACCGATAAGTCCTATTATAGATCCACCGGCAACAAGCCCGGAGGATAAGCTTACACCATTGGAAACCTTAGCCTCTTTTTCCTTCTCAGTTTTAGAACTTCTTTCTACAAATAAACGGACAATTGCACCTATCAGTATTATAGAAGTCGTGGATATAGGTAAATAAAATCCTATAGCAACAGTCATCACAGGAAGTTTTAACAGGAACAGCACGCCTCCCATAACAGCACCGACAATTATCATAACCCAGGGTAATTTACTTGACATTATACCTGCAGTCAATGTCGACATCAAATTAGCTTGAGGCAGTGCAAAGGGCACATTATCGCCAGTCATTGCAAGCTGACTTGAAAGTAATAGTATAACACCGGTAACTACTGCAACACCAACTATACTGGCTACGGCAAAATATTTCTGCATCTCATTTCTGTCACCGCCAACTATAAAAGTAACTTTTTGTGACTGACAGTAGCCTCCGGCTGCAGCTATAGCAGTAACTATAAATGTACCAAATAATAGCAGAGACCTGTTGTCTCCAATGCTTTTCCATCCCATTCCTACAAATAATAATGTCACAATAACCAGAGAAGCTATAGTCATACCAGATACAGGAAGATTAGAAGTTCCTATAGTACCAGTTAAACGGCCGGAAACTATAACAAACAGCATTGATAATAACAGTGATAAAATAGAAACAATTACTGCCATTGCTATGTTGCCACCGGATACCAGAAAACCACCTATAAATCCTATTAATACACCGCCAATCAATATAAGATTTTCAGCAGAGGAGCTTCCGGCACCCTTTGAAGACTTAGCATTGAGAGTTGCCTTTATAGAAGATCCTATGGTTGGTATAAGCCTTATTGCGCTTATCAAGCCGCCGGAGAGCATCATACCTGCCCCTATATATTTCACATAACTGCCTGCTATATCTTTGACCTGCATGGCATTTACTGTGACACTGGGATCATTCCATACAGATGGACCACCTTGTCCCAGAGAAGCAAAGTAACCTATTAAAGGCATAACAGCAAAATTAGATAATAGAGATCCGGCAAACATGGTCAAAGATACTTCCATGCCAACTATGAACCCTATACCTAATAACAACGGATTGACTTCAATTTCAAATTTCCACTTGTAGAATGATTCATTTACATAGCTTACAACATTGTTAGCCACATTTAGAAATGAACTGGTTAAAACAGTTAAAATACCTCCTATTCCAAATCCGATTCCCATGTACTTGATTGATTCCTTGGCACCTTCTGAAGCAACAAGTGTCTCAGATATGGCCATTGACTCAGGATACATCAGCTTGCCGTGTTCCTCAACTATCAGATAATTGTAAACAAGGGAAGCTATTCCTATACCAAACAGTGCTCCGCCCACACCGACAACAAAACCTTCCAGAAAAGAAACTTTTGAACCTATCAGAAGGACTGCCGGCAAAACAAATATCATACCACTGGCAATGGATTCTCCACCGCTTGACATACCCTGAAGCAGGTTTTTGCCGAGGATACCCTTTTGTTTGGCAAATACAGCTATAAATACAGAACCCAATATGGAACCAGGTATACCGGCGGCAACTGTAAGTCCTGCTTTCATACCTGAATAGGCAGTAGATGCTGCAAATAGTACAGCTAGAATAATACCGATTATTAATACAGCAGTATTTCCACCGGATTTAGAACCGCTGGAAACGTACGGAACATAATCTCTGCCAGCTATGCCGCCGTACGCACCTTTAGATAATTTTTTATTCATATAATTATGGACCTCCTTTTATAGTCACAATTGATAATTATATCACAATTACAGTGATATTAAAATTTATTTAAGAGATTTCAAAACTTGTACTAGATATTTCCATGTTCTCTGTGTAGAAGGTATACTCAAATGTTCATCTGCAGTATGAACTCCAAACATAGTTGGTCCAAAAGATATCATATCCAGCTGCCCATTAAACTTTTCTTCAAAAAGTGCACATTCAAGTCCTGCATGAATTGCAGTTACCAGAGGTTTTTTACCAAATAATCTTTCATATACGTCTATAAAAACTTCTCTTATCTTTGAGTCAGGATTGTATTTCCATTCAGGGTAAGCTGCTTCCACGGTTACTTTTCCATTGTTGAGATCAGCTGTGGCAATTATGGTATTAAGTATATTTTCCTTTATGCTCCCCACAGAACTTCTTATTGAACTTATGGCTTCAACACCATTCTCTTTGGTTTGAACTACTCCCAAGTTCAGCGAGCTCTCCACCAGTCCCTCTATATCCATGCTCATACTCTGAACTCCATTTGGAATCAAATACAGGAAATTTACTATATTTTCTGAAGTTTCTGCAGACATAACTCTCTTTGGAATTTCTTCCGCAGCCTTTAAATTGACTTTTAAATCTGGATCAGCAGTTTTAAATTCAGCTTTAAATATTTTTTCCAAATTGGAAACTTCCTCTTTTAATAGGGATTCATCTCTCTTATTCACACATATGACAGCTTTGGCTTCACGGGCAATTGCATTGTGCTTTGAACCTCCCTCTATAGAACTCATATTAAAGTTTATTTTAGAACTAAGGCTTTTAAGCAGACGGGCCAACAGTTTGTTTGAATTAGCTCTTCCCTTGTGTATTTCCGAACCAGAATGGCCGCCTTTCAATCCTTCAATTTCAAGGACATAGGGAACAAAATTTTTATCTATATTTTTCCACGCTATTGGAATACTTGTCCTTGCGGAACATCCGCCGGCACAGCTTACAAGAAGTATCCCCTCTTCCTCTGAATCTATATTTATAAGTGTCTTGCCAGACACATTTTTAGGATCCAGTGCCAGCGCTCCATCCATTCCTGTTTCCTCAGAAGTAGTAACCACCAATTCAATTGGCGGATGGTCTATATTCTCCGAGGCTAGAACTGCCAGTCCCATGGCAACTGCTATGCCATCGTCTCCTCCAAGAGTTGTCCCTGCTGCGTATAACATATCATCTGCTACTTTCAATTTAATGGGATCTTTCATAAAATCATGTTCTATTCCCGATTTTTTCTCACAGACCATATCCATATGTCCCTGAATTATTACACCTGGGCTGTTTTCATATCCTCTAGAACCTGGTTTTTTTACAACCACATTCAACGCCTCATCCTGTATAACATACAGGTTATGTTTTTTTGCAAAGGAAACTAAATAATCACTGATTTCCCTTTCATTACCTGAACCTCTTGGAATATTGCTGATTTCCTCGAAATACCTAAATACTTCAACAGGTTCAACGTTTTCCAATATCCTATCTCCCATTTATGATCTCCTCCTAATACCAAAACATCTATTTCGATCTGGTATTTATAAAATAATGTTCACTCACATTATAATGCTTATCTACATTTCAGCATAAAAAAATTAAAAAATCAACTATTGTAATTTTTTGATTTTTTAATTTTTTACGTTTTTATTTAACTTTATAACCTACTCTGTATTACCTGTATAACAAATATGATAATTTACAGCAGCTTTTAATTACAATTTGGTAAATGTGAATAAAATTTTAATACAACTGAATCATGTCCGATTTAAGCATTATCTGATTTAAAATATAAATACAAGCTATTCATAAATGCAATTATGCCAGAGAAAAATAGAACTATAAACCATTGTGAAATCATAAGTGCCGAAGTATGAAAAACCATCTGCAAAAACGGTATATATACTGTGCACAAAAGCATGGCTATGGATGTGGCAACTGCAGCTAAGAGATATATATTGGTGAATAAACTTATCTGGAATATAGAATGTTTTTCAGATCTACATTCAAATACATGTATCAGCTGGGATATAATAAGAGTACAAAGTGCCATGGTTCTTGCTGTTTTAAGACCAAAACCCAAATACAGACCTATTACAAAGGCAAGCACCGTACACACTCCAATAAGTGCCCCCCTTACAATGATCTTTTCACTAAGACCCCTTGCAAATATGCTTTCATTTTTGGCCCTTGGCTTTCCACTCATTATATCTCCTTCCGGCGGATCTACTCCAAGAGCTATGGCAGGCAGTCCATCCGTGGCTAAATTCACCATGAGTATCTGTATGGGTAAAAGAGGTGTATCCAGGTAAAATATAGAAGTCAAAAGCATTGTTAAAACTTCTCCCAGATTACAGGACAGCAGATATCTTATGAATTTTCTTATATTGTCATAAATAACTCTTCCTTCTTCCACTGCCGATACTATAGTGGCAAAATTATCATCTAAAAGTATCATGGAGGATGCTTCCTTGGTTACATCCGTACCTGAAATTCCCATGCAAATTCCAATATCCGCTTCTTTTACTGCAGGAGCATCATTTACGCCGTCTCCTGTCATGGCCACAATATTATTTTTAGCTTTAAAAGCTTTAACTATTCTAAGTTTATGCCCTGGATTTACCCTGGCAAATATAGAAATATGCTGTATTCTGTCAAAAAGTTCTCTATCACTTAATTTATCCAATTCTTCTCCCGTTATAACCTGAGATTGTGAGCTGCATATATCCAGCTCTTTTCCAATGGCAAAAGCTGTATTTTTATGATCCCCCGTTATCATAATAGGTCTTATACCTGCCAGCTTACATTTTAATACAGCATCTTTTGCCTCTTTCCTAGGCGGATCTATAATTCCAGCTACCCCTATAAAAATCAAATTACTCTCCAGTGATCTCCCGGCAATTATCCCGCTGTCCTTATAAGCACCTGCTATGCATCTTAAGGCATTTGAAGTCATATTTTCCACTGCTCTTAAAACTTTTCTTTTTTCATTGGATGTCAACAGTTTAACCTGTCCTCTATCCAATATATAGCTGCATTTATTAATGACCCTTTCAGGTGCACCTTTTACATAACATACTTTTTTAACTCCTTCTTTCATTATGACAGACATCATTTTTCTATCAGAATCAAAAGGTATGTCATAAACTCTTTCAGCTCTATCCAGGAATTTTTTTAAGGTTTTACCATCTGTAAAAAATGCTTTTATTAAAGCTGTTTCCGTAGGATCCCCCATAAGTGCCTCCGAAATATCATCTTTCTTTATGTCAAAATTGCAATCGTTGCAATATGTAAAAGCCTTTTTCATCGTCATATTCTCAGAAAAGGCCCCTCCATCGGTCTTGCGTATTTTCCCATTGAAATACAGAGCCTTTACAGTCATCTTATTTTCAGTAAGGGTACCTGTCTTATCACTGCATATTATGGAAGTACATCCCAGAGTTTCAACTGCAGGCAGTTTTCTCACAAGGGCATTCCTCTTTAACATCCTGGATACTCCAAGAGCCAGTGCAACAGTAACTATAGCTGCAAGTCCCTCTGGAATAGCTGCTACCGCCAAACTCACCCCTACCAGAAACATCTCATACTTGTCCTGCCCTCTCCAGACACCGGTTAAAGTCACTATAATACATATTGCTATACATATTACTACAAGCACTTTCCCGAGGGATGCCAATTTTTCTTTAAGAGGAGATCTGTCCTTTTCAATATCCTGAAGCATGCCCGCTATCTTCCCCATTTCAGTTTCCATTCCCGTCTGTACTACTCTGGCTTTACCCTTTCCCTTAATAACTACAGTTCCCATATATATAGAATTGTTCTTTCCTGAACTGCTTTTTTCCACACCTTCCGATTCTCCCGTCAAAAGGGATTCATCTACCATAAAATTGCTTTTAGACAGCAAAATGCAGTCTGCCGGCACCTTATCACCGGATTCTAAAAATATTACATCTCCTATTACAAGCTCTTGGGCGTTTATGATCTTAATTTTACCGTCTCTAAGAACCTTCGAGGTGGGAGAAGCCAGTTCTTTTAAAGTTTCTAAGGATCTCTCAGTTTTAAATTCCTGAACAAAACCCAGTATAGCATTCATAATTATGATAATAAGAATAGTTATCGCATCTGCTTTTTCCCCCATAAATCCGGATATTACAGTGGCAACTATAAGAATCCAGGTTATAAAATCATTGAATTGAGAAAAAAATATTTTTACGGGAGATATTCCCTTTTTCTTTTCAATGCTATTGGGTCCGTATTTTTTTAGTCTTCTCTCAGCTTCAATCTGGGTGAGCCCGCCTTCTATCTCTCTTTCATTAATCAACTTTACCCCTCCAAAGTAATTATTCTCTTTACGTTAATTAAATATATGCCCCCTTTGTGTGCTATTATGACAATTATCAATTGACAATTCACAATGCTCAATTCAATGAGGATTTTCGGTGAATATGAAAATCCGCCAAAATTTATATTTGAACTCTGGACTTTGATAATTGGATACAGGTGGATAATTATTCTGGATTTTGTTATAATATTTATATTAATCCATAATAATCACTTGATATACGCATGTTAATCTTGTACATATATATACTTAGGAGGAAAAATTATGAATGATGTTGTATACATTACAGGACATAAGAACCCGGATACAGATTCCATATGTTCTTCAATAGCTTATGCAGAATTTAAAAACAAGATGGGAGTAAATGCAGTTCCCATAAGACTAGGGGACTTAAGCAATGAAACCAAATTTGTATTGGATTATTTTGGCGTTAAGCCTCAGAAACTGGTGGAAAATGTAAAGCCTCAGGTTTCTGATCTGGACATTGACAGTGTAAATCCTATATCTCCAAAAACTTCTCTCAAAACAGCCTGGGCAATGATAAGTAAAAACAGTGTAAAAACTCTGCCCGTAGTAGATGATTCTGGCAGATTAATAGGTATTGCATCCAAATCCGACATAGCTTCCTATTATATGGATACATTGGATGCCAATGCAGCTGCCAAACTCATACCTCAAAACACTCCCGTAGACCGTGTGATGAAAAAAGACGATATAGTATCTTTTAAAATCCATGATCTCATAGATAACGTAAAAGATGTGATGCTCAAAACAAGATACAGAAATTATCCCGTGGTTGATTCCGAAAACAAGGTCATAGGAAATATTTCCAGAGATAATCTCAAATCACAGAAAAAGAAAAAAATAATACTTGTGGATCACAATGAAAGGGCCCAATCCGTATACGGCCTGGAAGATGCAGAGATATTGGAGGTACTGGATCACCATAAAATAGGCGATATACAGACTGGTTCCCCTATATATTTTAGAAACGAACCGATAGGCTGTACTGCAACCATAGTGGCTTCAAGATTTTTTGAAAATGGAATAAAGCCTTCTCAGAAAACCGCAGGGCTATTATGTGCCGCCATAATTTCAGATACTCTTTTATTCAGATCACCTACTTCCACAGATATTGATAAATCAACACTGAAGAAACTGTCTGCTATAGCAGATATAGAGCCTGAAGCTTTTTCCACACAGATGTTTAAAGCGGGTTCTTCCCTGGAGGGAAAAACTCCAGAAGAAATATTAAACCAGGACTTTAAAGTTTTCAATATCTCCAAAACAAAACTGGGAGTCGGTCAAGTTTCTACTATGGATACGGAAGGATTTAAAACTGTAAAAGATGATGTAGTAAAATCTATGGAATTCAAATGTAAGGATGAAAATTTTGATCTGATAATACTTATGGTTACAAACATATTAAAGAGTGGTTCCGAATTAATCGTAGTGGGAGAACAGAAAGATGTGATTTCCAGGGCCTTTGGAGTAAATCTAAAGGACGGAAGTGTATATGTACCCGGTATTCTCTCAAGAAAAAAACAGGTAATTCCACCGCTTACTGCAGCACTGTCATAAAAAACAAAGGGAGCAATTCAGCTCCCTTTGTTTTTTAAAGATTAAAGCTCAAAATTTGATATTTTACATTTGAACTTTGATCTTTGAATTGTCAGTCTTCAATTTCTGACATGTCCACGGTTCTTATTTTAGTTCCAGATTCACCGCGATCTATAAATTTTTCACTTTTATCATCTTCACTGTTTTTATCTTCTGCATTTAAATCAACAGATTCATCTTGATCCATATCATACATACCATCATCAGGTCTGTAGTATCCTGTCATCTTATCTGATCTGCCATAGTCTGGCGAATATGTTGGCGGCTGCATGTAACCCCTTTGGTTTATACATCTCATGCATGGATTTGAATAACTATTCAAGAACATTGGACACATTCTATACATATTAGGTGGATACATATACTGCACTGGATAGTCGACATCCCAATCATACATATCATCTTCTCCGATATATTCATTGGAATCCATAATTGGACATCTATACATACTTTAACTCCCCCTGAAAATATTACATCCATACATTATATGCAGTTACATTCCATATGTTTACATAAGAGTTTAGAAGCAGTTATCTTCTCATGCTATTTATAAGTCCCCACATCTCATCTGCAGTTGTAAGTCCCTTGGAGGCAAGTTCAAAAGACCTCTGGGCAAGTATCATATCTGTCATTTCCTGCCCTAAATCCACATTTGACTGCTCCAGATAACCCTGTAGTATATCGGCATTATTGTTTAAATTCATCTGGACACCATTTCGTGGTACATATAAATTATCCCCTACGGATCTCATGGAGTCCTGCCCAATAGTATTGTATATGTTAATTTTACCGTACAATACACTGTTGTTATTTATCTTCATATATATCTGACCCTTTTGATTCACAGTAAAATTATCCTCTTTAAATACTGTACCTGAATTAAAAAGAGCTGAACCCTCAGCTGTCAGATTTACCTCAAGCCTGTTTCCATCTGGATCAACTAAATTTCCAGCTGCATCTATGCTAAAATTGCCAGCCCTTTCGTAGGCTGATGTGCCATTTGGCAAAGCCACTCTAAAAAATCCCTCTCCGTCTATGGCCATGTCCGTCTTAAGTCCGGTTTCCACCATACTTCCCTGGGAGGTATCCCTAATCCACTCCGTAGTTTTAACTCCTGTTCCGTTAATTGTATTTACTCCTCCTGCATTAGTAGGATACCCAACCCTGTGCAAAGTCTCGTACACCAGATCCTGAAAATCTACATTTTCCTTTTTATATCCAACCGTATTCACATTGGCTATATTATTTGATATACTGTCAAGTTTTTCCTGCTGTGCGTTCATGGCACTTCTACTATTCCATATAGCTCTAAGCATAACAAAACCATCCTTTTCAATTATTCTTTGAATTTATACTTTCCCCACTTCATTTACAAGCTTGTCTAAGGTTTCATCAATAGACTGTACCGCCTTTTGATCTGTCTCGAAGCTTCTCATGGTTGTGAGCAGATCCGACATTGCATTTACTACATTTACATTGGATTTCTCCAGCGAGTTCTGCCTTACCACCGCATTGTATTCCACAGGATTTGTGCCTGTATACAAATTATCTCCCACTTTAGTAAGTGTATTGTAATCATTAAAATCTACAGTGTAAATCTTATACCTGGGAGTTCCATTTATACTTATATTGCCATAGGGATCTGAAGTCATCTTTCCACCACCTACACCTATAGCTCCGATATCGCCCGTAGCAGCATCTCTTGCCATAACTTCATTGCCTGAATCATCCACAAGTATTCCATTTATGTTTACATGAAAATGTCCATCTCTTGTATAAAATTCATTCCCATCAGGCCTCCTGACCGTAAAAAAACCCCTTCCGTCTATGGCAAAGTCCGTAGATATACCAGTAGACTGTATAGTTCCCTGGGTAAATCCAGTATTAACCGAATCTATTCCACTTCCCAGACTTATACCTCCTATGACATTTCTCACATTTCTGCCTGCCACTACCTTGTCATAATTCTGCAAGAGCACATCATTAAATGGTTTCACCTCCAGCGTATCTCCCTTAAATCCCACAGTATTCACATTGGCCAAATTATTTGTTATAACGTCCTGTTTTGCCTCCTGAGTTATCATTCCAGACACCGCCGTATAAAAACTTCTTATCATTTATTTTCACCTCCGCTGTTAATTACCTTCATTTCATCAGGATACTGCATTCCCATGGATCTGGCCTTATCTTCAATCTGACTTTTACTCATTTGATATTGTATTTTAACTCCACTCATAATAAAAGTAGCTAGTAAAATTCCTATTCCCACACCTATCAGCAGTTTTCTATCACTGAGAAAATCAAAAACTTCCTTCATTTTATGTACAATTCTTTTATTAATAGAACCTCCCCCTTGCCAATACCTGTTTTCTTGGATATTTCATCTATCGACATGTCTTTATGAAGTAAATTTCTCACCTCATCGATCTTAACATTGTTTACACCTTTTGTTTCGTGCTTTTTGGGCTCAGCTTTAACCTCAGTCGCTTGATGGTGCTTTTTAGGACTGGAGTCACCAATCACTTTGTTACCCGCTCTATCGTATAATATCATCTTATCCATATTATTTTTATTTTCCTCTTTCAGGCTCTTGATTTCTTTTTGGAGTTCAAATACTGTTTCTGCAAATTCTTTTCTTATTTTTCCAATTTCTATCTTATAATCCTCCATATCATTCTGCCTCATATCCAGCTGTCCCCTAAAAGATTTTTTTTCCCTTAACACCGCATTTAAATTCAAAGCTATCAGAATTATTCCAACTGCAATCAATATAATCGAAGTCATAAAAATTTCCTTTCTATCAAAATCAAAGTCTGCAATTAATTATACATATATTTTAATTTTACCATAGCCCTTCTCAAATGCATGATAGCCCTGCCGTGAAGCTGACATACCCGTGATTCCGATACATTTAAAATATGACCTATCTCCTTTAATGTAAGCCCCTCATAATAATACAAGGTGAGAACTAAATTGTCTTTCTCATTTAAAAGTTCTAAAGCTTTGGCTAAATATTCTAATTTTTCTTTTTCCTCCAGACTTCTTTCAGGGCTTGGACTTTTAGGATCCTCTACAGTTCCCATAAGCGGAATATCATCTTCCTCTGAAAATATCAAATCCTCCAGAGACACTATGGATATATAATTTATATAATTTTCAATTTCCATCATTTCCTTAAGAGATATATTGAGTCTATCGGCTATTTCAATACTCTTAGGTTCTCTCCCAAGTTCCTTTTGAAGAGATTCCACCGCCCCATTGTACCTATTAAGCTTGTCCATGGATCCTTTGGAAATGGGACTGTTTCTTCTCAATTCATCTATCATGGAGCCCTTTATTCTTATAGAGGCATAGGTAGAGAATTTCATGCCCCTATCCTTATCAAATTTGTTTATCGCATCCATCAGCCCCAGCATCCCGTAACTCACTAAATCCTCATACTCTATATACTTGTTTTTCCCTATTATAACTCTAGAGGCAATATATTTTACCAGAGGAAGATATTTTTTTACTAACTCTTCTTTTACATTTAACTCATTCGCCAAAGCCATATTTTAATCCTCCTTTGCTCCTTTTTTTATATGTTCCCGCATTATCTGAAACAATAATCTTATGATCCTCTCCCTGCTCATTTTATCCAGGTCTGTAAAAGCCAGCCCAAGTATTAATTTTGAATTATCCTTATTTCGGTCAATCCTGACTATTTTCCCCTTTACAGTTAAACTGTCGTTTTCCATGGGAATGGTTACCATAATAATATCGTCAATTTGCAATTTATATTCCAATTTGTCATTTACAACTACTTTCATTCCTCCGCCGCTCATATCTACAGAATAAGCATTAAACACCCTTACCTGATCATCTAGATTATGTGGATCCTTTCTCACAGGTACCATGGCGCAGAGTACATCAAAAATTATTGGAACCCTGACAAAATTTCTTCTCTGTACAACCTCTACTTCAGTAGGCTTTTTTATCATTATTATAAGTATTTTTTCTATTTTTCGTCCTACAACTACTGTATGAAAGCTATATATGTTTTTCCCCGAATAATATACTGCAGCTATCTTGTCACCCTTTTTTAAAGCTATATATCTATGGTTGTTTACGGGTATATTTATGCCTATACAATCGTCCGAAAGGTCCTGAATATTGCTCTTATAGACTTCGCCGCCTATCTCTATTTCAATCCTGCTGTTCACTGTAAATTCAATATTGCATTTCACTTTATCCCTTCTTTCTACGAAAAAATATCAAAAATTCTCTTAAATAAGTCCTGGATACCCTTTCCCCCCTCATCTGTTTTAACTCCACTCAACCTATTTGCTATAAAATTCACCTCTCTGGAAATCTTCGAATTAGGATAGCTTATCAAAAATGGAGTTTGCTGCCTAACTGCCTGTATAAGCCTTTTATCCTCTGACATGCTTCCAAGATATTCAGTATAAATATTTAGAAACTTGTTCACTACACTGTTAAATTTATTAAAGGTTTTTTTGCCCTCTTCAATGTTCATGACCTTATTTATAACGATTTTTACTGAACTCTTCAATTTAAAATGATCTACAGCTTTAACCAGGCTATATGCATCCGTAAGAGATGTAGGTTCCGGTGTAGTAATCACAATAACCTCTTCGCAGCAAGCGATAAACCCAAGCACATCTCTGTTTATACCTGCTCCTGTATCCAGTATTATATAATCCAAATCACCTAATAAAGACAACTTCTCTATAAAATTCTCTCTCTGTGATTTTGTTATCTCCTCAATCTTTGATATTCCCGTTCCTCCGGGAAGCAATTTCACTCCAAAGGGCCCTGTTACAATAATTTCATCTATTTTCTTATTTCCAAAGATCACATCATACACACTGTATCTCGGTAAAAATCCCATAAGCACATGATCATTTCCCATGCCCATATCTGCATCCAGTATAAGAACTTTTTTTTTCATCTTCTGCAATGCTATGGCTGTATTAACCACAAAATTACTTTTACCCACTCCTCCTTTACCGGAGGTAACTGTTATTATTGTAGGTTTTGCAGCACACTGGGAAAAATCTTTTTTTACCTCTTTGCCTTTTGAAGCCAGTCTCCTCAATTTTTCAGCCTGGTCTAGCATATGATATCCTCTCCCAATACCAACTTCGTCAATTCTTCAGAACTCATAGATTTTATATCCTCAGGTACATTCTGGCCTGTAGTTACAAAACTTATAGGCTTTTTAGCAGACTGCAGAATATTTAATATTGAGCCATAAGTACAAGTTTCATCCAATTTTGTGATTATTACATAATTATATTTCAATTGTCTATAGCCGCTCACTATGGCATCTATGTCCCTGTTTTTAGTAGTACAGCTTATCACTAAATGTATATTATCTGTTTTGACTTTATCTATAAATGCCCTCAGCTCCGATATCTGCATTTTATTTTTGCTGTTTCTTCCCGTAGTATCTATTAAAATAGCATCGCAGTCTCCCATGTCTTCGATGGCTTTCTCCATATCCTTCATGGTAAGTACTACTTTGAAGGGTATATTCATTATATCCGCATAAGTTCTAAGCTGTTCCACAGCCCCTATTCTGTACGTATCTATTGTTATAAGTCCAATTTTCTTCTTTTCAATAAGGGCCATTCTGCCTGCAAGTTTAGCAATAGTGGTGGTCTTTCCAACACCAGTAGGTCCTATTAACACCACTGCACGGGAAAGCTTTCCACTATCCACTTTTATCATATTCTGTACTACTTCTTTTAATTTTTCCTCATCTTTTCTATCATCTTCCATAATATTTATGCTGCTCAATATCTTCTTTATTACATTTTCATTTAAATCACTGTTTTCAAGTTTTACCTGAAGTTCACTTTTGCCGATATTTCCATAAGGGTTATTCATCATTTTATCCAGCATGCCCTTCATCTGATGCACTTCTTTTACCAGTGCATCATTATTTTTTTCTACTATACTGTCTTCATAGACACCTCCTGTCATGCTGGAGTTCTGTTTCAAACTGCTATTTTCAGATTCTTCATTTCTTATTCCATTATTCAATATTCTCTTTATGGTTTTAATACCGTAATTCATATTATCTTCTTTTTTTCTATTGTCCACAGCAGCAGTTACTTCTAGAATTTTTTTGGAGAAAAACCCCAATATGCCTTTTTTCCTTATCTTTCTCTGACTTATTATAACAGCCTCGCTGCCCAGCTCATATTTAATCCTGGTAATAGCTTCATTCATGCTGTTGGCCTTATATTTTTTAACAATCATTATATTGAAACCACCCCTTCAGTCTTTATCTCCACATCATTTGGTATTTCATTCAATGACAGTACGTTCACTGCTGGAAATACCATCTCAATTAATCTTCTAAAAGGTGCCCTTATTTTAGGCGAAACCAAAACTACAGGTTGATTTTCATAAAAATAAACTGAATCCAGCATTTTTCTGAGGGATTTCAATATCCTGCTTGTAGTATCCGGATCCACCGCAGGAAAAGATCCCTGCATGGACTTTTGAATATTGCTTCCTATCAATTTCTCCAGATCCTGGGACAATGTAATTACAGAAATTGCCCCCTTATCATCTATAAGTGAATTACATATGCTTCTTCCCAGTGCAAAGCGTACATATTCCGTTAAAAGCTCTATGTCCTTTGTATTTCTGGAATTATCCGCAAGGGATTCCAGAATGGTAACCATATCCTTTATAGATACTCTCTCTCTCAAAAGGTTCTGCAGCACTTTTTGAACTTCTCCTATGGTCAGTAGATCCGGTATGAGTTCTTCAACTACAGTAGGATATTTTTCCTTAACGGAATCCAGTATGAGTTTAACTTCCTGCCTTCCCATGAGTTCATAAGAATGATTCTTGATGGTTTCCGTAAGGTGCGTCACCAGTACCGTAGTAGGATCCACTACAGTCAGTCCTTTTATTTCAGCCTCTTCCCTCTGATCCTTGTTTATCCAGATAGCTGGAAGTCCAAAGGAAGGTTCAGTAGTACTTATGCCCTGGATATCACTGTTTGAATTAGTGGGATCCATGCACAACAGCATATTTGGCATGAGCTCACCTTTAGCTACTACAGTACCCCTTATCTTTATCACATAATCATTTGTCTTAAGCTGCAGATTATCCCTGATTCTAATTGGCTGTACTACTATTCCCATTTCAATTGCACACTGCCTTCTAACTGAAGTTATTCTCTGGAGAAGATCACCTCCCGAGCTTTCGTCAGCCAGTGGTATCAGCCCGTAGCCTATCTCTATCTCCATAGGTTCCACGGATATTAGATTCATAACATTTTCCGGTTCCTTATTTTCTATTTCAGTCATTTCCTGACTCTGCATTGCCTCCTGTTGTACGAGCTGCTGCTTTTCATCTTTGTGCAGCAGGTAGGCTGCTATAATACAAGCTGCTGCAAGTATTAAAAATGCCATATGTGGAAGACCGGGTATCATGGAAAGGAAAAGCAGTACGGCACCGGCTATGGCTATTACTTTGGGAAAACTAAGCAGCTGCTTTACAGCCATGGTTCCAAAATCCTCATCACTTCCAGAACGGGTTACAAGTATACCTGAAGCTGTAGAAATGAGAAGTGCCGGAATCTGAGACACGAGTCCATCTCCTATGGTCAGCTTAGTATAAGTCTGGGCAGCCTGGGAGGCATCCATGCCCTTCACAACTATACCTGTGATTATACCAGCTATTATATTTATAACTACAATTACCAGAGCAGCTATGGCATCTCCTTTTACAAATTTAGAAGCTCCATCCATGGCTCCATAGAAGTCCGCCTCCCTTTGAAGTTTTGCTCTCTTGTCTCTGGCTCCCTTTTCGTCTATCAAACCTGAATTCAAATCCGCATCAATACTCATCTGTTTTCCAGGCATTGCATCCAGCGTGAATCTGGCAGATACCTCTGCCACTCTGTTGGCACCATTGGTTATTACAATAAACTGTATGATGATTATTATCAAAAATATTATTACTCCAACTATATAACTTCCGCCAACTACAAACTCTCCGAAAGAATTTATAACTTCCCCTGCATAGGCATCCCTGAGTATCAGCCTTACAGAAGAAATATTCAGTGCCAGTCTGAAAAGTGTAGTTATCAAAAGCAATGTGGGAAATACTGAAAATTGAAGTACTTCCGTAGTAAACATAGTCAAAAGTATTATAACTATGGACAGCGTTATATTAAATGCAATGAATATATCCAGTAATTTTGCCGGAAGTGGAATTATGATCATAAAGACTACCATTACGATCAAAAGTGCCATGAGTATATCCACATTGTCTTTCAGTTTAAACCTGTTTCTGCTTCTTTCCAAAATATCACCTCATCTTGTAAACCAGTGCCAATATCTCCGCTACTGCCTGGTACATTTCTACAGGAATTTCCCTGTCAATATCCACTTCATCATATAGGAGTCTTGCAAGAGGACGGTTTTCGATCACAGGCACATCATTTTCCACAGCCATCTTTTTTATTCTAAAAGCCACTGCATCCAGCCCTTTTGCCACTACCACCGGAGCACTGTTTTTGCCGTCTTCATATTTGAGGGCCACTGCTACATGGGTAGGATTCGTAACTACAACTGTTGCCTTTGGAACTTCCTGCATCATTCTTCTCATGCCTATTTCTCTCTGTTTTTGTTTTATCTTGCTCTTAATCTGGGGATCTCCTTCATCCTGCTTGTACTCCTCTTTTACCTCCTGTTTTGACATCTTAAGATCCTTGTTGTACTGAAAATTTTGAAATATGTAATCTATAATAGCTATGGCAAGCATTATTATAGTTATCCTAAAAAATATGTTCACAGTAAGTTTTGACAGTGCCTTGATCACGCTCTCAAAATTCAAACTGCTCAGTGTCATTATATACATGTAATTGTCTTTTATAAATTTATATCCTATAATTCCAACTATTACAATTACCAGGGTATCCTTAAAAAGTTCCATTACAGCTCTCATGGAGAACATTCTCTTAAACCCATTTATGGGATTCAATTTCGAGAAATCAGGTTTCAGCGTCTGGGCCGTCACAAGCCCCCTGGTCTGCAGTAAATTTGCCAAAACTCCCATGAGTAATATTGGCAGAGCTATGGGTAAAAATATAAGTGCCAGTCTCCATACAGTTATAAAAGCTATTTTCTGGACACTTCCATAATTTAAGGAAGTCAACAGATAATTATTTAAAAATGCCACCATGGTATCTTTCATCTGGGAACCTATATATCCTCCAAAGACAAGTATAGCTATCGTGGAAGCTAAAAGAGTCAGTGCTAGAGCCACTTCCTTACTTTTAGCAACCTGTCCCTTTTTTCTTGCATCACTTTTCTTTCTGGGAGTGGCTTCCTCCGTCTTGTCATCGGAGGCAAATATTATAAGCAGCGGCAGAGTATGATAAAATCCCCTTATGGAATCCGGTATGGCATAAAAAGTCTTTTCCATAATATTCAAAAATATAGGGAGTGCAAAGCAAAAGGAAGCCATGCCGACTAATATCTGTATTGGGAGCCCCAGTATCATTATGTTAAGCTGCGGTACAGTCCTTGCTATGAGAGCCATAGTCAAATTAACCACCAGCATTATGATGAGTATGGGAACTGCTATTTTCACTGCTATGGAAAAATATGTTATGAAAGCTTTTATTACAATATTGATGGATCCCTGTGTCAATAAAAAACTTCCAAGTTTTATGGTGCTGAAACTTTCCAGCAGGGATTTTATAAGCATATGATGGCCATCCACTGCCAGAAAAACCACCATACCGAGCCAGTACATAAGACGTTCCAGAAGAGTGGAGGTACTTTCGGAATTGGGATCAAACATACTCATCATGGAAAGTCCCACCTGTAAATCCATGTAACTGCCGGCAATTCTAAATGCCGTAAAACACAAGCTCACCATAAAACCCAGGGTGAGGCCTGCCGCGGCTTCATTTATACAATTGTATATAAACGGAATAGTACTGTTTATGTTATTCACAGTAGAATAATCTATACCCGGTAAAAGTATGTATGCCATAACCAGTGTCAATCCCACTTTAACCGTATTGGGAGTACCATTGGGAAAAAATATGGGAACCATCATGAAGAAACAGAACATTCTAATACTAACAAGTACTAAAGCCGTAAAATACAGTGTATTTATCAAACTAATCCACTCCGTAACTATAAACTATACACTCTTAACTATTAACTGATCACTGGGTTATATGTGCTATGTATGTAAAAATTCTTTCAGTAAAACTAACCATCTGGTGGAGCATCCAAACTCCGGTAAAAAGTCCCACTATGGCAATGGCAATAAGTTTAGGCACAAAGGTAAGTGTCTGTTCCTGTATCTGTGTAGTAGCCTGAAATATACTTATTATAAGTCCCACCAGTACTGAAACTATTAAAATTGGAGCTGAAATCAAAAGTCCCGTCTGTATTGCATCTTTTATGATACCCACTACCATATTTTCACTCATTCAAATTCACCTCACGAAAAACTTATAATCAAAGATTTCACCAGCAGATACCAGCCGTCTACCATGACAAACAAAAGCAGTTTAAAAGGCAGTGATATCATAACAGGAGGAAGCATGAACATCCCCATTGACATGAGCACACTTGATACCACCAGATCTATTATCATAAACGGTATGTACAGCAGAAAACCTATTTGGAAAGCGGTTTTCAGCTCACTTATCATATAAGCTGGAATCACCACATAAAGAGGTGCATTGTCTTTCGTAACCTTATAATTGAGCTTGGCATTGTCCACAAAAAGCTTCAGATCCTTTTGTCTTGTCTGCCTCAGCATGAATTCCCTCAGTGGTTTTGCCCCCGTTTCTATAGCCTGTTCCTGGGTTATTTTATTGTTTAAGTAAGGCTGTATGGCTGTAGAATTTATTTTTCCATAAACGGGAAGCATTATAAATACCGTCATAAAAAGCGCAAGTCCTATCAATACCTGATTTGGAGGAGACTGCTGTGTTCCCATGGCACTTCTTAAAAATCCAAATACAACTATGATTCTCACAAAGCTTGTCATCATCATTACAAATGAAGGAAGCAGTGTCAAAATGGTAAGCACTATAAGCAGTTTTATACTGCCCACATACTGCTGGGGTGTAGAAGCATTGTCTACAGAAACATTCACATTTGGTATTGGGAAATCAGTAGGGGCTGCATGTGCTCTAAAACCTGCCAGAACAATAAAAACAAATATTAAAAATGAAATAACTATAATGCTTTTGCTGTGCTTAACGCTCATCTCTATCTTCCTTTTTCACTTTAAGTTTTTTAGCTGAAATACTGCGGCCGACTTTGTTCACCAAATCCTGCAGGCCGGTTTTCCTATATAAATCCCCTAAATTTTTATATTCGTAGACATTTTTCATACTTTCAACTTTTGACAATTCTTTCTCCGGCAGCTCACAGATTATTTCAACTTTTCCATTTGAAGACGAAATCACATATCCTTTTTCACCGATTTTTATTACAAACAAGCTATTTTCTTTGGAAAGCTGAGTTCTCTCAAGTATATTTATATATCTGCTGCCCTGAATACTCTTGAATTTTTGTCCTCCGTACTTGGCAAAAATATATATGAGTAAAACTATAAAGAGCAGTGACAAAATCACTTTAAACAGCATCCACCAAAATTGTAAGTCCATTTAAATTTCAACCTTTCCAATGGGATTTATACAAAACTGCCAAATCATATACTTTTACTGGGTGAGTATATCGTCAAAATATACATTATTCAATCTTCCATTTTCCAGCATGGGGTTTATTTTCTGGATAATCTGCATTTTTATATTGTCCATATACTTGGGATTTATGTCGGACACCTTTTTGGTCCTCAGAATATCTATGACAGCATCCCTTATCATAGGCTTCTTGTCTGTAAGCTCTTCATTCAACTTTTTATCGTCATATCCGAGATATGCACTTATTTTCAAGTAGTTTTTCCCACCCTCATCTGCCAGATTTACTGTAAAATCACCTAAGTCAAAAGTATATTTGGATACAACCTGCTGCAGATAACTTGAACTGCTGCTGCTTCCCTGGCTGGATGTCTGCTGGGTTTGAACCGATGAGCTGTTGTTCTGTGCAACTACATTTGGACTTTTGCTGCTGCCCTTTAAAAACTTGTTGTATCCAAAATAAGCTCCTGCACCTATAGCAGCCAAAAACAAAAGAGTTATCAAAATTATCTTGAAGTTTATTCCACTCTTTTTTTCCACTCCATTTTCCATCACACTCTCTCCTTTCAAAATATTATGTATAAGCTATTGAAACACTATTTAAAATCTCCCCTGTATATTTTTCTCTTGTACTCTATAACCTTCCTTATTATCTCATCATTGGATTCCTTCACCACATATTTGTTCCCGTTTGTAAGAGTTATCACACTCTGGGGAGTTTCCGTCAATTTTTCTATATGATCTGCATTTATAACAAATTCCCTGTCATTTAATCCCGTAAGTTTTATCATAGAAACCTCCTTATTCAATTCACAGTTCACATTTCAATGCACAATTGATGAGAATTTTCAGCTGCACCGAAAATCAACAATATTTGATATCTGAACTTTGATATTTGCCCTGCCTCGTGCTGGTTCTGTTAGAATTTTACCATCATCGGGCACAAGATACAATAATGAATTTGCCAGAATAACCCGGGATGATTTCTATAATTTGTTATGGCTGCATAAATATGTAATACTTTTTTTACATTACAATGCACAATTGACAATGTACAAACTTATAATCAAGGGAGATTTTCGGCAGATGCCGAAAATCAACCATATCTGATATTTTATATCTGAACTTTGATATTTGAAATAGGCTATCTCTTCAGGTTGACCAGATCCTGGAGTATCTCGTCGTCCGTCGTTATTATCTTGCCGTTTGCCTGAAAGGCCCTTGTAGCTATTATCATATCCGTGAACTGCTGTGCCAGGTCCACATTTGACATCTCCAGGGCACCCTGAATCATGTCTCCGTAGCTGCCGCTGTTGTCATCAGCTGCTCCTTTTCCGCTTCTGACTATAGGCTGTCCTGAATTTGCAGAAGTGGTGTAGAGATTTCCCCCCTCCTTTACAAGGCCCTCCTCATTCTGAAAGGACACCATGGCTATCTGACCCAGTGCCGCCGTGCTTCCATCCGACAACTGTGCGGTTATATAGCCGTCTTTTCCCACGGAAAAAGATTTTACTTTTACTTCACCAACTGTACCACCTTTGTCTACACTATCTGGAATGGAAAGAGGTACTAATTTACCTGTAACTGCTTTTACCCCACCTGCTTCTTTAGTATTAGCATCTACAAATTCTATCTGATTTTGTTCATTGGGATCAGTTTTATAGGTTATAGTGGAAGTATCAGTTCCATCTGTCATTACATATCCCATAACCCTGTGGCCATCTACAGTGAGAAGATTTCCCTGGGTATCCAGAAAAAAAGAACCATCTCTTGTGTAATCAGTACTCATACCTCCTTCCTGCAACACATTACTTGTAACTGTATTACCAATATCACTAGAAGTCTTTCCAGCCACAGCACCAGTTCCCACTACAAAATATCCCGGTCCGTCTATCATAAAGTCCAGAGTTCTGTTGGTGGTTCCTACGCTTCCTGTTGTAAAATCCGTGCTTATGCCTGCCACCTTCACTCCAAGTCCGCTCTGCTTTCCGTTGACACCGCCTATGCTGTTGCTGGGAGCACTTGGATCAGAAAGGGTCTGGCTTATGGTGTCCTGAAAGTTCATACTCTGGGATTTGAATCCCGTGGTGGTGGAGTTTGCTATGTTGTTTGCAACTACGTTCAATTTCTGCTGGTTGGCCCTGAGGCCGCTTATTCCCGAGTACAATGATGGTAACATATATTTCCCTCCAATTTTTTTAAATTCAAAATTTACAATGCACAATGCACAATTTATGGAGATTTTCGGCAGCTGCCGAAAATCAATTATATTTGATATTTTTTGTCCTGTTTCTTTCATTCCGCAGAACCTGGCTTCCACCTTGTGGTCCGGCCAGCTTTTTTTGAATTCACAATTAACAATTAACAATTGACAATTTACAATTGACAATTAATGAGGATTTTCGGTTTCACCGAAAATCAATTATATTTGAAATAATTACACTATCACCATGCTGTCTATGTTGGTAAATACGCTGTCATTGTCCGCATTCTTGTTCAGTGCCGTAATCACAGTCCTGTTTTTTATGGAAGTGATGAGCACCGTATCCTTGTAGAGAAGTGCGGATTCCCTGCATCCTCTGTCATCCGCCCTATTTATGGCGGAGTTTATGTTTTTCATGTCCTTTTCACTTAACACTATGTTCCTGCTTTTAAGCCTCTCTGCAGCATGATTTGATATAGTAAAACTATTGGCCTTGTCTATCTCAGTCTTCAAGGTATCCTTGAAGGATATTTCCCTCTGGCGGCTGTTCTCCACATTATTCGTACTGTCTTGAATGCCGTATGCTGCAGCTATATCCTGTGTAAAATGCAGCTTGCCATTTACGACTCTATATCCCATGGTTTCATCACACCTGCACTTTATGAATTCTCTACCCTGGAAACCTGATCAAAATAAAAGTCCTTGGTTTCATCGTCCCCAATTTGCACCTTTATAATTATTCCGCCGGTTCCCCTGGATACGGACTGGACTACACCGCTGTAGTCATTTCCATCTTCATCTTTTTCATCTATATCAACTTTTTTGCCTATAAGTGAGGTTGCATTTAAAAGCATCATATTATTCGTAGTTGGATCAAAAGCATCTCCCAGATCATCGATTCTAATCACATCGTCTATGTCAAAATCCTTGTATATGCCATTGCCGTCCGCATCCTGGCCTATAAGTGTGTTCAGTGTTATGTCATCGCCATTTTTTAGGACTCCCACCACCTGGCCGTTATAATTGCTTCCATTGGAATCCAGATCGCTGAAGGTGACATATTTATTCACAAGTGAATTGGCTGAATTCAATTTATTGCTGCTGTTTAAATTGGTCATCTGCTCCAGGGATGAAAACTGCGCCAGCTGGCTGACATACTCCGTTCCGCTCTGGGAATCGCTGCTTGTAGGATCCTGATTTGAAAGTTCCGCTGCCAGTATTTTAAGGAACATGTTCTTATCTATGTCACCATTGGCCTTTACTATTTTAGTTCCCCTTTCAGTTCTGGTAGGATCACTATAAAAATCACCGATGGTAGTGTCGTCGTCACTGGATGAATCAGTTGTTTCATTTGTATTTACAGCATTCTGATCTGCAGCTGCAGCAGCCATATTATAATTTCGATTCAAGCTATTATCAACCGATATAGCCATAACAATTACCTCCTCTCCAAATTAAGCCAATATATTTACATTGTTTTCCTCATAATAGTCCTCCTGGGGGGCTTCTTCCCCGGATATACTGTCAACGGTCATATTCTTTCCACTGCCGTTTCCCTTGTTCTGCTGTCCTTTTCTGCTTTCATCCCTGAAATAGGTAGTGTCCTCGTTGTAAAGATTCAGGGAAAAGCTTTGAACTCTTATATCATTGCCCTGAATTTTGTTCGATAAATCCTGTAGATTGTAATTCAAAAGATTGTAGGTATCCTGATTGGAGGCTGTGATAGCTGCTTTCATTTTGCCAGCTTCCATAACCAGATTTATGGTGATTTCCCCCAGTTCCCTGGGATTTACCTTTACTGTCAGCTGCTTCACATTGTTGAGATCCATGTATTTTAAAGTTTTTATGATATCAGAAGTAAAGGAATTTTTGTTTATGACCAGATTTTTCAGATTTTCTACAGTGTTGTCTCCGTTTATATTTGAGAATTGTGTCATAAAATTGGCAGCTTTGGAGATCTTGTCTCCATCTCCGCCTTCTATTATTTTCTTCAATATTTCATCTCCACTGCTGGTGAGATTTCCACTTCCCTTGTCACTGGATTTATCAGAATTATTCTGGGACATGTTTCCGTCTTTAGAAGATATCAGGTTATTATTCGTACTCAACTGGTCATTTTGAGAAGATACCGTACTATTGTCCATATTTGACTGTCCATTCTGGATAATATCCTGCATCTTAGTTCCGGCCAAACCGGCATTTAAGCTCTCTCCTGTAGTATCTGTGCGCATCTGTGCAGCCAGGGCAGAATTTATCTCGCTTTTTATCTTGTTGTATATGTTCTGTTCCAGATTTGCTTCCTGGGATACTTTGGATAAAATACCTGCTTCCAATTTTTCACTGAACTCCCCGCTGATTCCAAGTTTCTGCAGAATATCTGCAAGTCCGTCTATATTTTTTTCTACTATTTTATCTATGATATTTTTGCTCCCAGCTGTATTGTCCGATATTATAGCCTGAAGGTTTTTCAAAATATCACTGCTTATGTTGTCACTTAGAAGATCACTTATTTTATCCACCAGTTCACTGTCATTCAAATTACCATTATAGGAAAACAACATATTGAGTATATAAGACAAATTTTTGGGATCTACATCTTCCTGCTTAATTTCATCTTCTATTTTCTCTATTTCCTCCTGACTGAAACCTGCCTTTTCCAGCTGCCTTTTCAGTTTTTCATCTAAATTTTGATCTTTGCTGCTGTCATTAACTGTAACACTGTCCTCTGATGTTCTACTTGCTTTTACATTTTCATTTGAATTATCGGATTTTGAGACATCCTTAAAGGCATCTTTTAATGTATTTTTGAAATCACCGGAATTTTTCACATTTGTCCTGTCTCCGGAAACATTTGATGCTGTGTTGTTTAGAACATCCGCGGCATTTACAGATGCTGCAGCATTTATGTTAGCCACTTTGTATTCACCTCCTTTCCAGCATATATGTACTCCAAAATAACAATCTTTAATCAAATCATTACCTTGTACCTAAATTTCTAATAAATCCATAGAGGGCAAATTCATCGTTCAACTTCTGCTCTATTCTATTCTGTTCCTTGACGAAGTTTCTGTATCCCTTGTCCTTTAATGTTTCCACAGTTTTTCTGTCAATCTGTCTCTGCTTCAGCTCTTCCCTTTTTCCCTCTACAATCTTTTCTTTTTTGCTGAGTTCCTGGGAGGTTTCATTTATGTTATAGTCCAGGGCATTTATATAGATATGCGTTATCTTCTGCTCTATGGCTGATGTGGGGAGAGGTCTGTTTTTATACTCATTATATTTTTCCTCCATCTGGGTAAGCTTCTCTTTTACCTTCAGCTTTTCACTTTGAGCCTTTTGAAATTCTATTTTACTTTTATCTTCTCTATCAATTCTCATATCCAAGAGTTTTTGCAATTTAAAATTGTACTTCATTGGCTTTTCCTCCCTGATTTTAGTCAAACATGTTCTTCAATCTGTCTACACTTTCCTCTAAAGTAGAGTGTTCATCCATTTTCTGCTTCAAATAATCAACTATATCATCATAATATCTTATGGCCGTATCAACCTTCTTGTTGTTGCCCTTCACATAGGCACCTATATTTATAAGATCTTCTGAATTCCTGTATGTAGATAACATATCTCTTGCAAAAGATGCACTTTTCCTGTGCTCCTCAGTGGTTACTTCAGGCATGAGCCTGCTTATGCTGGCAAGTATATCTATAGCAGGATAATGATTTTTATTGGCAAGAGTCCTTGACAGCACTATATGTCCATCCAATATACTTCTGACCGCATCTGCAATGGGCTCATTCAGATCATCACCATCCACCAGAACAGTATAAAATGCAGTTATAGATCCTTTATCTGACATTCCCGCTCTCTCCATAAGCCTTGGGAGCTTTGCAAATACTGAAGGAGTATATCCCTTTGTAGCAGGAGGTTCTCCAACAGCTAGTCCTATTTCTCTCTGTGCCATGGCGAACCTGGTTACAGAATCCATCATGAGTATCACTTTTTTTCCCTTATCCCTGAAATACTCTGCAATGGCAGTTGCGGTAAAAGCTCCTTTCAGCCTGACAAGTGCAGGCTTATCAGAAGTTGCACATACTATGACGGATTTTTTCAATCCACTTTCCCCAAGATCCTTTTCTATAAAATCCCTCACTTCTCTTCCTCTCTCACCTATAAGTGCTATTACATTCACATCTGCTTCAGCATATCTTGCAATCATGCCAAGAGTTGTACTTTTACCGACCCCACTTCCTGCAAATATACCAATTCTCTGACCTTCTCCGCAGGTCAAAAAACCATCTATGGCACGTATACCTGTAGAAATGGCACTGCTGATTCTTCTCCGCTTCAGCGGATCCGGCGGTTCCGCATCCAGTTCGTAGAAACTGCCGGATTTCAGCGGATCTCCCTGAAGAGGATTGCCAAGTCCGTCCAAAACTTTTCCGAAAAGTTCCTCTGAACATTCAACATTTAGATGCCTTCTTTCAGGAACCACTCTACATCCTGTGGAAATTCCAGTAAGCTCCCCCAGGGGCATAAGTATTATGTCATCTTCTTTAAAGCCCACAACTTCGCATACAATTTTATGATTTTCTTCATTATATATAGTACATACTTCTCCTATGAAGGCATTTATTCCCTGAACCTCTATAGTAAGTCCTATTACTTTTTTTACAGTTCCCTCCTGATAGGAAAAATTGGCCTCGCTTATTTTTCTATTCAATTCCTGAAAGTTTAAATTTATCACTAAATCATCACCCTTATGGCAAAAAATCTGCTAATTGACGCCCTCAAATATTTTCCTCAATTTCTTCACAGCTATGTCCACGGACAGCACAATTTTCCCATTATCTCTTTCTATAACTACACTGCCCTCTTCCAGAGACTCATCCGGTATTATGAATATATCCCCCTTAAAGGGCAATTGCTCTCTCCACAGATCAACCTGCTTCTTAAATTCACAGCAGTATTTCTCTCTGCTCTTTATGATGAAAGTTTTAGAATTCTTAACCTGTGAAAGTGCATTAAACACCATCTGATTCAAACTGTCCTTGTTTTTAATCTCTTCTTTTAAAATATTCTCCACAGTATTTATTACAAATTTTTTGATTTCCTCTTCTTTTTCCGTCAAATATCTGTTTTTTTCCTCTACAGCAGCTTTTAAGACAGCATCTGCCTTCTTTCTTATATCTTCGCCTTCAATTTTAGCCTTTTCTATATTTTTCACATATCCTTCATCATAAGCACTTTTGAAGCCTTTCTCCTGCCCCCTTTTTCTGCCGTCCTCATATCCCTTTTTACTGGCAGCATCATAGGCCTTTTTTTTGATTTCCTCAGCTTCAACACTGGCTTTAGAAAGTATTTTCTCTCTTTCTTCGGCCGCACCTTTCAACATGGTTTGTATCAGACTGTCATAATTACCTTCAGGTGAATCGACATTGTTCTTCCTTTTAGGAGGAGGTTGTTTTTTAAATACCGTAACTATATCGTGAGTACCCTCTTTATTTATGCTGTCACCTTTTATAATCTTATATGATGATCGCATCTTCTCCACCTCTCGCCATAACTATTTCTCCGGCTTCATCCAACCTTCTTATAATATTCACAATACCCTGCTGGGCCTTTTCCACATCCATAAGTCTTACAGGTCCCAGGAATTCTATATCTTCCTTCAGTGCTGCGGAAGCCCTCTTGGACTGGTTCCTGAAAATACACTCAGCCACCTCTTCAGAGCATCCTTTAAGTGCAAGTGAAAGATCCTTTGAGTCCACCTCTCTGAGTACCCTCTGAATGGATACATCATCCAGAGTGACAATATCCTCGAATACGAACATGGACTCTTTGACTTTTTCTGCCAGTTCTGCATCTTCCTTCTCCAATCCCTCTGTAATATTTTTCTCCGTAGCCCTGTCCACCTGGTTCAATATATCCACAATGGTCTGGACACCACCAATTACTCTCATATCAGACTTAACTACGGAAGATAATTTGTCATCAAGCACCTTTTCTATTTCTTTTACAACCCTGTGGGAAGTAGTGCTCATTGTAGCAATTCTATAGGATACCTCAGCCTGAACATTTTCAGGAAGTGCTGAAAGTATCTGCCCGGCTTTGTCAGGCTGAAGATAACAGAGTATAAGCGCTATGGTCTGCGGGTGCTCATCTGATATTATATTCAAAAGCTGGTGAGCATCTGCCTTCCTAGCTATGGCAAAGGGTCTGAACTGCTGCGTCGCCTCTGTAACTTTATCCAGTATTTCAACTGCCCTCTGAGTTCCAAGGGCCTTTGACAAAAGATTCCTGGCATACTCTATGCCGCCTTCCAATAGATAATCCTTGGCTTTATTCATCTGTACGAATTCCTGAAGTATTTCCTTTTTCTGATCCGATTTCACTGAACTTATATTGGCTATTTCATAAGTTATCTTCTGTATCTCGGCTTCCGGCAGTCTTTTAATTATACCTGCAGCTGCTTCTGGTCCAAGAGTTATAAATAATATGGCAGCCTTCTGTACTCCAGTTAATTTTTGATTGTCCCTAGCCATTCTTATCACCTCTCATCTTCTGCTAAC
Organism: Clostridium sp. HV4-5-A1G; assembly: GCF_900184915.1. Lineage (NCBI taxonomy): Bacteria > Bacillati > Bacillota > Clostridia > Eubacteriales > Clostridiaceae > Clostridium > Clostridium sp. HV4-5-A1G. Next base: position 29,253 of record NZ_FXYI02000017.1, read on the forward strand.
CATGATTTTATTATGTCTGCAACTTGATCAGGCTTATCTTTAGCGTATTTCTTTATTTCATTTTCAACGTGAGTATCTTCATTTTCCGATTCAAGTTCTACAGGTTTAAATTTAGGCTTCTCTTTAACCTGGGTTTCATCTCCTACAACTGCATCTATACCCTGAGGCTCCATTTCCTCATCAAACAAATCTTCCTCCTCATGTTTTCTTCTCCAGAGTATAACTCCAACTACAGTGGCAATCACTGCTGCTGCAATACCGCCTATAATTGCAATCAGCCTGTTTCTCTTTGCCAGCTGCTCTGCCTTATCCATGGCATCCATATCTTTCTTCGCATTGTCCTGGGCAGTGGTATCAAAAGGTATACCCTCCACATTTATGGTGTCTCCCCTGTTTGCATCATAACCTATGGAAGAAACTGCAAGATTTCTTATGGAATTCCTAGTAGCATCATCTACATTTCCATCCAATGCCACAGAAGCTGTAAGCCTCCTTACACTTCCAGGAGCTTTTACAGTTTTTTGCTCTGATTTGGATACATCATAATTTCTTGTGGCCTCATTGTAGGTTGAATTTCCATTATTTCCAGTAGTAGTCGTGGTATTGCTCATATTATTGTCCACGGGGCTGGCACCTGCATTATTTGTACCCCCGGCATTTGTGCTGTTTATCGTATGTTCACTTACCACTGCTCTTCTATTGGGATCGTAAGTCGTGGCGTCCTGCTGTACAGCATCAAAATCCAGGTCCGCATTTACTCTCACCTGAACCTTACCTTTGCCATATACGGTTTCCAGCATACTTAAAAGCCTCTTCTCAAGATCTTTTTCATACTGCTGCTGAAGCTGCTGCTGTTTTTCTGCAGGAACGGTGCTGTCTTCAGTACCAGTGCCTTCATCTTGATATAGATCCTTGGACAAAAGCTGCATCTTGTCATCTATAACCTGAACATTTTCCTTAGGTATATTTTTCACACCGCCTGATATAAGTGCAACCAAAGCCTTTACCTGATCCTGGCTCAATTTTTGTCCGGACTTCAGCTTCAAAGTTACAGAAGCACTTCCGGGCTGAGTATCTTTTACAAATTCAGTGTCATCTGGAAGTACAAGATGCACCCTGGCATCTTCAACCTGCGGAAGAGATTTTATAGTCCTCTCCAGTTCTCCCTGGAGAGCTCTCTGATAGTTCACCTTTATCTCTGCATCTGTAGTGCCCAAATTACTTTTATCAAACAGCTCAAAGCCCTGGCTTCCATTGGTGAGCTGTACTTCTGAAAGCACCTTCATCCTATCACTGTCTACCTCATCTTTAGGTACCAGAATTGAATTTCCCTCTACTTTGACATCTACTTTATCATCTTGGAGTTTTTTATACACTGCTGCTGAATCAGTTTCATTCATATTTGAAAAAAGCACTGCATATTTTTTCTTTCCCAAGGACATTCCTCCAAATATAATCGCCGCTATAATTCCCACAGCTATGACTCCAAAAGCTATCTTTTTATTTCTACTCAAATTTTTCCATTTATCTATTAAATTCTTAAAAAATTGCGATAGCTTACCCATCCATTAGCACTCCTTCTACAACTGTGTTCTATTCAATTCCTGGTATGCATCTACAAGTTTATTCCTGATTTGCACCGCCAATTCCAGCGACATCTTAGCTTGTTCCGTATCCAGCATTACATTGTGTATATCCGTTCTGTCACCTTCTATAAGCTCTTTGGTGCTGTTATCCGCCTGCACCTGTTGGTCATTTACCTCATCCAGCTCATTTTTCAGCATTGACGCAAAATCGGATATACTGCTGTCATTTTCATCTGTACTTCCATCTACTTTGCCATCTTCTGATATGGCGTTATTAAGATTATTAACTACTGTATTATTGCCGTTTAGATTGCTGTCCTGAACAGACTTGTTAAAATCAAATACACTGCTGTCAGGCACATATTCATTTATTCTCATATGTACTTATCCCCTTTTCTATTTTCCTATTTCCAGAGCTTTCGAAAACATGCTCTTTTCCGCATCAATGGCACTTACATTTGCTTCATAGGATCTGGTAGCCACCATCATGTCGGCCATTTCATTTAATATATTTACGTTAGGCATAGACACATAACCATCAGCATCTGCATCTGGATTAGTAGGATCATATACCCTCTTAAATGGTGAAGGATCATCAACTACTCCCACAGCTTTAACACCTCTGGGTATATCTTCATATTGTCCATTTTTATTTAATTCACTCTGTAAATTTTCCTGAAAAACCGCTACTTTCCTTCTATATGGTTGTCCATCAGCTCCTCTAGTAGTCTCTACATTGGCCATATTGGAAGCTATGGTATCCATTCTTAGTCTCTCTGCTGAAAGTCCGCTGGCACTTATTCTCATTGTATTAAAAGCTTCAATCACAATTATCACCCCTATCTTCCATCTATTACATACCGCTTCATGGCCAGTCTGCTGTTTATCTGTGTTACAAGTGCATTGTACATGAGAGCATTAGCTGACTGATTTACCATCTCATTGTCTATGTCCACATTATTTCCGTCTTCCCGCATGCTGGTACTATTGTCTGTTTCCAACTCAACGGAGCCATAATCACTGTCTATTTTCATGTGTTTTTCATCATCTGTCTTAAGTTCCAAATCATCCATACTTTTTTTTAAATTTTCTTCAAAAGTGACATATTTCCTTTTATACCCCTTGGTATTTATATTGGATATATTTTCGGCTGTTGCGCTGCTCCTGGCCTGGGATGCATCCAATCCTTTCTGCAGCAGAGTATACACTAATTCGTCATTAGGCAACTGAGATATGTTCAATTATTATCCCTCCATTTCCATTATTCTATATAATTGTATATATTTTCATTTACAAATTTTCCAAAAAGGAAATATATTTAATCACATTTTATTTTTGATTAAAATCACATTCAATATAAATTATATTACCAAAAAATTAAATGTTAATGCTACAATTATATGAAATTTTTTATA
>NZ_FXYI02000018.1:0-30231 GCF_900184915.1 Clostridium sp. HV4-5-A1G
GAAATAAAAGTATATAATAAACTTTTAATATATAAAGTTTGGGGGAATGGATATGGATAAAAAAATTTTAACAGTATGCCCCTATTGTGGTGCAGGATGTAACCTTTATTTATATGTAAGAGATAATAAAATAATTAAGGCGGAACCAGCTAATGGTAGGACGAATGATGGTTCACTGTGCCTAAAGGGATATTTTGGTTGGGACTTTTTGAATGATCCCAAGATTTTAACAGCTCGTTTAAATAAACCTATGATAAGAAAAAATAATAAGCTGGAAGAAGTGTCCTGGAAGGAAGCTATTGATTTTACGGCTTCAAAATTGTTGGACATAAAAGAAAAATATGGTCCCGATTCAATAATGGGCACAGGATGTGCCAGAGGTTCGGGAAATGAAGCAAACTATGTTATGCAAAAATTTATGAGAGCAGCAGTGGGAACCAATAATGTAGATCACTGTGCCAGAGTCTGACATGCTCCTTCTGTAGCCGGTCTGGCTCGTGTTTTAGGAAATGGTGCTATGTCAAATGGAATACATGAAATAGATGATACTGATTTACTGCTTATTTTTGGTTACAATGGGGCGTCTTCACATCCTATAGTTGCCAAAAGGATAGTTAATGCAAAGCAGAAGGGTGCAAAAGTTATAGTGGTGGATCCACGTATAACTGAATCAGGAAGAATAGCTGATCTTTGGCTGCCTATAAAGAATGGAACTAATATGGCTCTTGTAAATGGTTTTGCAAATGCACTTATAAATGAAAAATTATATGATGAAGAGTATGTTAAAGATCATACCAGCGGATTTAAAGAATACAGTGCAATAGTGGAAAAGTACACTCCTGAGTATGTAGAAAAAATCACCAATATAAATGCCAGGGATATAGTAAAAGCTATGGAAATGTATTCTAGTGCTAAAAATGCAATGATACTCTATGGAATGGGAGTTTGTCAGTTTGCACAAGCTGTAGATGTGGTCAAGGGATTGGCATCACTGGCACTTTTGACTGGAAATTTTGGAAGGGCTAATGTGGGAATAGGGCCGGTTAGAGGTCAGAACAATGTTCAGGGCGCCTGTGACATGGGAGTACTTCCCAATGTATATCCTGGGTATCAGAGTGTAACTGATGATAAAATCAAGAGTAAATTTGAAAAAGCCTGGAAGGTCAAGCTTTCAAATAAAATAGGGTGTCATTTGACAGAAGTTCCCCGCAGGACTCTTAAAGAAAATAAGTTAAAGGCGTATTATATAATGGGGGAGGATCCGGTTCAAAGTGATCCTGATTCCGAAGAGATGAGAAGGACATTGGAGAAATTGGAATTTGTCATAGTTCAGGATATTTTTATGAATAAAACCTGTCTTTATGCAGATGTGATTTTACCGGCTACTTCCTGGGGAGAGCATGAGGGTGTATTCACCTGTGCGGATAGAGGGTTTCAAAGGTTTAGAAAAGTAGTAGAACCTAAGGGAGATGTTAAGCCTGACTGGCAGATAATTTCCGAAATATCCTCTGCCATGGGGTATCCTATGCACTATGATAATACGGAGGAAATATGGGATGAACTCAGGAATCTATGTCCTAATTTTAAAGGGGTAACCTACGAAAGACTGGATAAACTGGGAGGAATTCAATGGCCATGTCCTTCAGAAGATCATCCAGGTACATCTTATCTATATGAAGGCAATAAATTCAATACGTCAACAGGCAGGGGAAATCTTTTTGCTGCGGAATGGAGGCCTCCTGTAGAATCTGTAGATGAAGAATATCCACTGGTTCTCTCCACTGTAAGGGAAGCAGGGCATTATTCTGTTAGAACCATGACCGGTAATTGTAGGGCACTTCAGCAGCTGGCAGATGAACCTGGATATGTGCAGATTAATTCTGAGGATGCAGATAGATTTAAGATAAAAGATGAACAGATTATGAGAATAAGCTCCAGAAGAGGTTCTGTTTTAGCCAGGGCGCTGGTGACAGAGAGGGTAAACAGAGGTGCAGTTTATATGACGTATCAGTGGTGGATAGGTGCGTGTAACGAGCTTACCTCTAATAATCTTGATCCTGTGTCGAAAACTCCAGAATTAAAATATTGTGCCGTTAAAATAGAGGCTATAGAAGATCAAATAGAAGCGGAAAAATATGTAAAAGAAGAATATGATAAAATAAAGAGAAAGATGGGAGCAAAAGTACAATAGGGGGAATATATTTTGATAAAATTATGTAAAGCTTTAGATGTAGTATTAGATAATGCATCATTACTTGAAAGTGAAACGATTCCACTGAATGAAGCTTTGAACAGGGTACTGGCGGAAAATATAAATTCAAAAGATAATTTACCTCCATTTAATAAGTCATCTATGGATGGATATGCTTTAAAGAGCACTGATACTGGGGAAGGACAGTCAAAGTTTAAAATTGTTGGATCCATAAAAGCAGGAGATGTTCCTAGAACTGAGATAAAAAAGGGAGAAGCTATAAAGATAATGACAGGAGCTGCCGTACCAAAAGGTGCAGATGCAGTTATTCAGATTGAGAAAGTGAAGACCTGTAAAGATGAACTTGAAGTCTGTGGAAAAGTCTGTGAGGGAAAAAATGTATTGATGGAAGGGGAAGAAATAAAAAAAGGTGACTCTGTTTTTGAAAGGGGAACATTTTTAAGGCCTTCAGAAATAGGGATGCTGGCTTCTCTAGGATATGGCAGGGTTCAATGTTATAGAAAACCTAAAATTATAATTATAACCACTGGTGATGAACTTGTGGGTGTAGATGACAAGATAACTGAGGGAAAGGTTAGAAATTGTAATGAATATGCTCTCGTGGCTTTAAGTAAGAATTTAAATGTAAGTGTAAAATCCTATGGAATAGTTGAGGATCAAAAGGAAAAAATTCTAGGTGCAGTAAAAAATGCACTTGAAGAAGGGGATATAGTCATAACCTCAGGCGGTGTATCCGTAGGGGATTATGATTTTATAGAAGATGTTCTTCATGAAATAGGGGCGGATATAAAGTTTACATCTGTGGAAGTAAAACCTGGCAAGCCGGTTACTTTTGCCACTTTCAAAAATAAACTGTTTTTTGGACTTCCGGGAAATCCTCTATCTGTTATAAATACTTTTGAAATTTTTGTAACACCAGCTGTAAAGAAAATGATGGGCAGAAAGGATGTAATAAATGATGAGTTTCCTGTGATTTTAGAGGATGACTTTAAGTCAAAAGGTGACAGAGATAATTATATATATGTGAACATAGAAAAAAAAGACGGAAAGTATTATGCACGTAATACTGGAATGCAGAGCTCAAATGCACTTTTTACATTAACCCGTTCAAATGGTGTGATAATTATTAAAAAGGGAATTAAGTCTGTAAGAGCTGGAGATATTTTAAATGGCAAATTCATATTTAAATAGGAAGCCCGTTGTTTCTATAATTTCAGCTGGTTCTAATTCGGGAAAAACTACGTTGATAGAGGGAATAATAAAAAGTCTTAAAAAACGAGGATATAAAGCAGGTGTTATAAAATATGATGTGCATGAGTTTCAGATAGATCATCCGGGAAAAGACACTTATAGGTTTGCTGAAGCTGGGGCGGACAGTGTTGTAATTGCCTCAGACAATAAGGTGGCTTTGATAAAAAAAACCGAAAAAAGGGAGAGCATAGAGAAACTTTTGGAACTTTTTCAAGATATGGATATTATAATAGTTGAAGGGTTTAAGAATAATATGTTTCCCAAGATAGAGGTTTATAGAAAATCTGTAAATTCCACACTGATCTATGGAAACTGCAGTGGTGATTTTACGAATTTTGCAGCTGTTGCCAGTGATGAAAATATGGAGCTGGATATACCTGTACTGGATTTGAATAACATAGAAGAAATAACGGATTTTATTGAAACAAATTTTATGGAGGGGTAAAGTATGGACAAGACATTTCAAATCAAGGTGAGCAAGTATGATGGGAAACACAGCAAAGTTGTGGATGAATTGGCCATATGTGAATATCCCCTAAATATATTTGTAAATGGAAGGCATCTAACTGTGCTTTTGTGTACACCGGAAAAACTTGAGGAATTGACTGTAGGATTTTTGATTTTTCATGGTATTATAAAATCCTATGACGAAGTTAAATCTGTAAAAATAGATGAGAAAATGGGAAGGGCAGAAGTACTTTTAAATTGTGAAGATATAGATACTTCCAACTACTTAAAACAAGTACTTCCCCATAATTTTAATGAGCAAGACAGCACTGAGTTTTTTTCACATATAATGAATTCTCTTAAAATAGGGAGAATACAAAACGAAAATGTCCATGTAAAGGGAGAAATAATCTATGATTTAATGAAAAAAAGTCTGTCTTACTCTGATGCTTTTAGAAATACCGGTGGAGTTCACTGTGCTGCTCTTTGTGATGGATACAATATAGTGTCCATTTGTGAAGACATAGCCAGGCACAATGCTGTGGACAAATTATTGGGGAAAGCTTTTATGGAGGGTATTAATTTAAAGGATAAGATACTATTTGTAAGCAGCAGAGTTTCCTTTGAGATGGTGTTTAAAATTGCCAGATTTGGAGTTCCAATAGTGATATCAAAATCTGCACCTACGTATCTTTCAATAAAATTTGCTGAGGCCTTAAATGTCACCTTAGTAGGGTTTGTAAGGGAGAGGAGAATGAATGTATATACAAATCCCCAGCGAATAATATAACTGGCATAGGGACAATTTAGCGAATATTAAAATATTATTAAAGGAAGGTGAAATTTAAAATGGAGAATGTATTGAAACAAGGTTTAAAAAGTGGTGATCTATCTGCACGGGATGTAATTGAAAAATATCCTAAGGAGCAGCGGTATACCCTTGCAATACTTCAGGATATACAGAAAAAATATAAATATATACCCAGAGAAGCTCTGGAAAACCTGGCTGTATATCTGGAGACTCCTCTTAGTAGGTTATATGGTATGGCTACTTTTTATAAAGCTTTGAGTCTCACTCCAAAGGGAGAAAATATAATAACAGTATGTGATGGAACGGCCTGTCATGTTGCAGGATCCATGATTGTGATGGACGAACTTGAAAAAGCAATAGGAATTAAACCAGGGGAAACTACCAAAGACTTAAAATTTTCTATAAATACAGTCAACTGTATAGGCTGCTGTGCTATAGCACCTGTAATGATGATAAATGAAAAGTATTATGGAAATCTGACTCCAAAGTCGGTCCGTGAAATTCTCAGTGAGTATAGGGGTGGGAAATAATGGGTGATAAAAAGATTGTCAATGTGTGTTGTGGTACAGGTTGTTTAGCTAAGGGAAGTATGGAGGTATATAAAGAGCTTAAATCACAGATAGCCAAATTGAATGAAAATTCAAATATAGATGTTGTGCTTAAGGCTACGGGATGTGATGGATTATGTGAAAAAGGTCCTGTGCTTAAAATATATCCAGACGATATTGCGTATTTTAAAGTTAAAGTTGGGGATGTAGGAAATGTTGTTGAGAAAACTCTTGTCAATGGTGAGATTATAGATAAGCTGCTTTATTTTGAAACTTCCACTAAAAAAAGGCTCAGAAATCACAAGGAAAGTGAGTTTTGCAAAAGACAGAATAAAATTGCTCTTAGAAATGTAGGAGAAATAGATCCTACTAGTATTGAAGATTACGTTGAAAGAGGAGGTTATAGAGCTCTAAAGAAAGCTATCAATACCATGAAACCCGAACAGGTGCTTGAGGAGATATCAAAATCAGGACTTCGAGGAAGAGGAGGAGCGGGATTTCCCACAGGACGTAAATGGAAAACTGCCGCTGATATTGACACTACACCTAAATATGTAGTCTGTAACGGTGATGAAGGGGATCCAGGGGCTTTTATGGACAGAAGCATAATGGAAGGAGATCCAAACAGTGTAATAGAAGGTATGATTCTCTGTGCCTACGCAGTAGGGGGAACCAATGGATTTGCCTATATAAGAGATGAATATGGGCTTGCTGTAGAGAATATGCAGAAGGCCATAGATGCGGCGAGAAGAGAAAATTTGCTTGGTAAAGGTATACTTGGAAGTGATTTTTCCTTTGATATACAGATAGTAAGGGGTGGAGGAGCATTTGTATGCGGTGAGTCGACTGCTCTCATGTCGTCTATAGAGGGAAAAGTGGGTGAGCCCAGGGCCAAATATATACACACCACTGAAAAAGGCCTTTGGGGACAGCCAACTGTCTTAAATAATGTAGAAACCTGGGCAAATGTTCCTATAATAGTTGAAAAAGGTGGAGACTGGTATCATTCTATAGGTACTATGGAAAAGAGCAAGGGAACGAAGGTGTTTTCATTGGTTGGAAAAGTTAAAAATACCGGCCTTGTGGAAGTGCCTATGGGAACTACATTGAGAGAGATAATATTTGATATAGGCGGAGGAGTTTTAAATGACAGGAAGTTTAAAGCTGTCCAAATAGGGGGACCTTCTGGAGGGTGTCTGCCGGAAGAATACCTGGATCTAAAAGTTGACTATGATACTTTGGTGAAGGCAGATTCTATGATGGGTTCGGGTGGAATGATCGTAATGGATGACAGAACTTGTATGGTAGATGTAACCAGGTATTACCTGAGCTTTTTAGCAGAGGAATCCTGCGGGAAATGTGTACCCTGCAGAGAGGGAGTAAAGAGGATGCTGGAGATATTGACAGATATATGCGATGGCAAGGGCAAGGAAGGAGATATAGAGGAACTTCTTGAAATATCTTCTATGACCAGTCAGGCATCATTGTGCAGTCTCGGGAAAAGTGCACCTAACCCTGTAATAGCCTCTATTAGGTATTTCAGAGATGAATTTGAGGAACATATAAGAAATAAGAGATGTAGGGCAGGAGTTTGTAAAAAACTTACCACGTTTGGCATAGATGAAGATAAATGTGTAGGATGCGATGTCTGCAGGAAAAATTGTCCTGCTGAATGTATTACGGGAGAGGTGAAGAAAGTTCATAAAATAGATGCTGATAAATGTCTGAGATGCGGCAACTGTATTAATATGTGCAGATTTGACGCTGTCAAAGTTCTATAAGGAGGAGGCAAATATGAAGATTACGATAGATGGTAAAATATGCGAAGCTGAACCTGGAGAATTTATATTGGAAGTGGCCAGAAGAAATAATATATATATACCTACCTTATGTCACAGTGATGCACTTCCGGGACTTGCCAGTTGTAGACTTTGTATAGTAGAGGTAATAGACAGAGGGCGTTCTAAAGTTGTAACTTCCTGTATATTTCCTATAAGTAAGGAAGTAGAGGTCGTGACTAATTCGTATAAGATAAGAAGGATGAGAAAAAATATAGTCATGCTGCTTCAGGCGAGGTGTCCTGCCAATAAAGAAGTGGCAGAACTTGCCAGGGCTTTTGAAGTTGAACAGAAAAGAGTGAAGAGGTTTAAACTGGACATGGAGGAAAATTGTATTTTATGCGGACTCTGTGCTAGAGCCTGCAAAGAACTTGGAGCCGGTGCCATATCCACAGTCAATCGAGGAATATATAAAAAAGTATCCACTCCCTATGGAGACCCCTCACCTGATTGTATAGGTTGTGCTTCCTGTGCAAATGTGTGTCCTACAAATGCAATAAAAGTGGTGGACTGGGATGGAGAGAGAAAAATATGGGGCAAGAAGTTTAAAATGGTAAAATGTGATCTGTGTGGAAAATATTTTGCAACAGAAGAACATGTAAAATATGCTTATAGCAGATTAAATATGGATCCGCCTGAAAAACTCTTATGCAGCACCTGTAAAAAGAAAATTGCCGCTAAGGATATAAAGGATATATTTGAAACGGTATAAAGTGTGGATTTGTCCTGCTAATAGCTTGTCTTTTATAATATATTTTAATTGTGAATGGTATTTTACACGTTAAGTTTTAAATGAATGAAAGGTGGGTGAAGTCAAATGAAACCAGATCTTAATTCCTTTGTAATAGTAGATCCTGATAAATGTATAGGATGTAGAGCCTGTGAAATTGCCTGTGCTGCAAAGCATAGAGAGAAAAATAATCAAGGACGTACTATTGGAACTATGAATGGTGTTGTAACTCCGAGAAGATTTCTAGTGCAGAATAAGGGAACGGTTATGCCGATACAGTGTAGGCATTGTGAGGATGCTCCCTGTGCAAATTCCTGTCCAGTAGGGGCTATAGTTGAAAAGAATGGGAGTATAATTGTAAACGGGAAAAAGTGTATAGGATGTAATACCTGTGCGTTGGTGTGCCCGGTGGGGGCGGTAAATTTACTGCCGAGAATTGAAAGCAAAATAGTTACAGGAGGAATTGGAGTTAAAATTAAAGTTGCAGCCTATAAATGTGATTTATGCAAAGAGGAAGGCGGAGAGCCAGCCTGTGTCAGAGAATGTCCTGAAGATGCTCTTAGAGTAGTGGATCCAAGGGAGAGTAAGAAGGACCGCAGTGTAAAGGCTGCATTGGAGCTGCTTGAAGTAAATGGAGATGTTTGATAGGTAGTTATTAAAATTTAGGGAAAGAAGGGAATGTTTTATATGCTCACAGGTATTCCTATTATAAATATAGATAAAGAATTGTGTACAGGTTGCAGAAGGTGTGCAGAGGTGTGTCCGGTGGATGCCATAGAGGGAGAGGAGGGTAAACCACAGTTCATAAACAAAGATAAATGCATAATGTGTGGACAATGCATTCAGATGTGCAAGGGTTATGAGTCCGTATATGATGAAGTTCCTACTCCTATGAGTAAAAGGTTATTTGACAGAGGGCTATTGGAAGATGTCAATGAACCGCTTTTTGCGGCATATAATGTAAGTCAAGTAAAAAGAATTAAGGATATATTGAAAAACAGGGACGTGTTCAAAATTGTAGAATGTGCTCCTTCAGTAAGAGTTGCTCTGGGAGAGGATTTTGGATTGCCTCTTGGATCTTTGACTCCTGGAAAGATGGCAGCCGCACTGAGAAAACTTGGATTTGATAGGGTATATGATACTAATTTTGGAGCAGATCTTACTATAATGGAAGAGGGCAGTGAACTTTTGCAGAGGATAACGGAAAGAGGTGTACTTCCTATGTTTACATCCTGTTGTCCTGCCTGGGTGAAGTATATGGAGCAGACTTATCCTGAACTCCTTCCTCATCTTTCAAGTTGTAAATCACCTCAACAGATGGCAGGAGCTATTTTTAAAACATATGGAGCAAAAGTTGACGATGTTAATCCTGCGAGGATTTATACGGTATCTGTAATGCCGTGCACCTGTAAGGAATTTGAGTGTGAAAGAGATGAGATGCAGGATAGTGGATATAGAGATGTGGATGTAGCAGTAACTACCAGAGAACTGGCATATTTGATAAAAGATGCCCATATTGACTTCAATGAGCTGCAGGAGGAAGAGTTTGATGCACCGCTTGGGGTATATACTGGAGCTGGAACTATATTTGGTTCTACAGGTGGGGTTATGGAGGCAGCACTTAGGACGGGATATGAACTCTACACTAAAAAACCTATACCTAAAATAGATCTGACTATGGTCAGAGGCGGTGAAGGATTCAGGGTAGCCCAGGTGGATTTAGGCGATTTTAAGCTGAAAGTGGCAGTTGTTTCCGGCTTAAAACATGTAAAAGAAGTGATGGAGAGTGTAAAAAATGGAAGATGTCATATCCATTTTATAGAAGTTATGACATGTCCTCAAGGATGTATAAGTGGAGGCGGCCAGCCTAAGGTAATATTTGAATCCGACAGGGAAAATGCTTATAATAAAAGAAAAGAAGGTTTGTATGTGCATGATTCAAAGCTAAAATTTAGAAAATCACATGAAAACCCTGCAATAAAGAAATTATATAAAGATTTTTTAGAGGAGCCTCTGGGTTATAGATCTCATGAATTGCTGCATACAGAATACAAGTCTAGAAAAAGGGAGAATTAAAAAAATGAAGAATTGCTTTGTAATGGCTGATCCAAATAAATGTATAGGATGCAGGACTTGCGAGGCTGCCTGTGCCATTGAACATTCGGGAGAAGATTTTTTTAATGTCAGTATTTCAAAGATAAATTTTAACCCGCGGTTGAATGTAATAAAAAATGCTAAGGTAAGTGTACCGGTACAGTGCAGACAGTGTGAGGACTCTCCGTGTTTAAGGGTATGTCCTGTAAATGCAATTAGTAATGAAGAGGGACTTGTGTTTGTGAATAAAAATATGTGTATAGGATGTAAAAGCTGTCTTATAGCTTGCCCTTACGGAGCTATAGAGTTGGTTACAGAATATGAAGAGGGAGAAAAAACACTAAAAAACAGATTTAGGGTAGTAAGTGAAGACAAAGCCGTACAGGAGGAGAAAGATAAGATAGTGGCAAATAAATGTGATCTGTGTAGGGGAAGAAAAAATGGTCCGGCCTGTATAGAAGTTTGCCCAACACAGGCTCTTCAATTGGTAACTTATGATGACAGTGGAAATATTGTAAAAAAGAAATCCGCAAATGAGTGCAGGGTTGGCTAAAAGTTTAAAGTAAAATGTTAAAGTACAGTTTTGAACTGTACTTTAACATTTTACTTAGAAATAATCTTGAGTTTTTAGGTCTTTAAGTCTAGAACTATTAAAATGTTTTTCAAACGTATATTCATTGATATTATACAGCAATTTTTATGCCAGCTGTAAAATGGCTGCAGATGAGGTAGGTTTTAAGTTTAATATCATAATGATAAAAAGCAGTATCAATATGATATTATAAAAAACATATTTATCATATTGATACTGCTTTTATTTTATTCAATCTTAAAATATGATATACTTTAAATAAATACTACACTTGAAATATTTAAAGGAGAGAATAAGACGGTGGAGAATTTCGATTTTATTCAAGAGGAAAGTAACATGTGCAGAATTGATATGGACAGTATATTAGAATACGATATATCCTCTTTTATACTTCAGGCAATTTTTGATTGCTGCTATGATGGACTCATAATTACAGATGAGAATCTTTTAATAAAAAAAGTTAATGTTACAGCTGTTAAAATATTGGGCATAAAAGAAGAAGCTATATATACAACTTACCTGAATGAAATACTGAGGGATGATGTGTTAAAATCTGTGGTGCTTACGGGAGAAAGCAAATTTTCACAGGATTGTAATTTTTATATAAATGGGAGTAGAATAAGGTGTGTTGTAAATTTGGTTCCTGTGAAATTACGGGGGAGAATAATAGGATTGGTGCTTGCCATTAGGGACACCAGGAAGCTCCATAGAATGGTAAACAATGTAGTGGGATATAAGGCATCTTTTACCTTTGATGATGTAATTACAAGAAGTGAGAATGTCAAAGCCATTATAAAGCTGGCTAAAAGAGCAGCCAAAACGAACTGCAATATACTTATAGAAGGCAAAAGCGGTACGGGAAAAGAGGTATTTGCACAATCCATTCATAACTACAGCAGTAGAAATGGGGGACCCTTTGTGGCTGTAAATTGTGCAGCCATACCCAGAGAACTGGTGGAAAGTGAATTATTTGGATATGAAAAAGGAGCCTTTACTGGAGCATCAAGAGGAGGAAATCCTGGTAAATTTGAACTGGCAGATGGAGGAACTATATTTTTGGATGAAGTGGGTGAACTTCCCCTGGATATTCAATCCAAACTCTTGAGGGTTTTGGACAATCTCAAAATAGTGAGAGTGGGGGGGAATTATGAAAAGCCTATAGATGTAAGAGTAATTGCAGCTACAAACAGAGTACTTAAGGACGAAATAGCAAATAAAAATTTTAGAGGCGATCTGTATTACAGGCTTAATGTGATGAGCATTCACCTCTTACCTCTAAAGGACAGAAAAGAAGATATAGAACTTTTAGCACAGCACTTTGTAAATAGATTGAATATCAAAAACCCCTCTGAGCCCAAGTATATAGATTCTTCCTATGTGGAAAAATTAAATCAGCATGGTTTTGAAGGGAATATAAGGGAACTCAGGAATATAGTAGAGAGATCCTATTATCTTTGTGAAGGCAATATGATAACTTCAAGATATTTTATGGAAAAAAGCACAAAAAGTGACATGAAAGCAGTTGATGATCCATCAAATAAAGTTTTACCTCTGGAAATTGTAGAGGAGAAGTGCATTAGAAATGCCCTTAAGTATTGCAGCGGTAATGCCATGAAGGCATCTGAATTATTGAAGATAGGTAAAGCTACTATATATAGAAAGATAAATAAGTACGGTATAGATTTGAATTCATACAATAAAAAATGATCTTACAAAATAAATTTTCCTGGAGTTCAGGTGAAGAAAACATTCTTTAGGGTAAACTCCACCTGAATTCAGGAATCACTGGATAATTATCTTGCTATTTTTTTCCTGGCTTCTAAGGGAATTTTGTATTCGCAGGGCATTGACAGCTGGCATTTCTGACATAAAAAATTGGTACAGGATATATTTCCCTTATTGTATCTGCCAATAACGTGATGCGGGCAGATTTGGATGCAGCTTCCGCAGGAATTGCAGTAATCGTAAACTCCACTATAAGCCCTTTTGGTGGCTTTATAAGGTATGCTTACAATTATACTTCCAAGCCTTCCTGCACAACCGCGTTTAGTTATGAGAGTTTTATTCAAACTGAGAGTTCCCAGTCCGGATATAAATGCTATATGTTTTTCTGACCAATTGCTTTTATAGTTTTTCACTGTAAATCTTGGACTTATTGAGGGAATGACCGAAATTCCTCCCATTTCTCCTATGTTTTTGGATATAAATTTACAGAGCGTATTGACAAAGGACATATTTTCGATTTTTTCATAAGTCCACTTTAGTGAAGAAACAGAGTTTTTGTTTTTAAATAAGTTTCTAATAGCAGATGAAAAAGGCAGAAAATAGGATATAACTGATTTTGCTTCAGGCATCCACTCTTTAGGGGTTAAGTGTCTGGGATCTACCACTGTACTGTCCTTTAATTTTAAAAATAATGGATCCCGGGCTTGAGCGACTCCTATTAATGGCGCATCAAAAATTCTTATATTATTTAATTCTGAAATTCTGTTATAGGGTGAAGTTAAAGTGAATTCATTTATCTGTTTTACCATATTCTCAATTTTGTATACATGTGATGCTTTTTCCTCTACATCATCTAAATTCATATAAGTTGAATTGACGTGTATGCTTTTTTTGAAGGTTCTATATTTATTGGGAGACAGTCCTTCATATTTGGTAAAAACTTTGCTAAAGTATGCCGGATCTATATATCCTACACTAAGAGCTATATTTCTTATACTCTTGTCTGTAGTAGTTAAAAGGCGTTTTGATTCTTTCAGACGGATTTTGGATAGATAATCTATAAAATTTATACCTGTATTGTATTTAAAATATCTGCTAAAATACTGAGGACTTAGATGTACTTCTTCAGCAGCAGATTCCAAACTTATATTTTTATTAAAATTCTTATTTATAAAATCTATGGCAGTATGAATTATATTTTTATCAGAATCAATTTTATTGTTGTTTAGAGTTGTAAAGTTCTTATCTCTTTTTTTAAGTAAAAATAATATTTTATTTATGGAATCCTTTACTTCTGAAGGTTTTGCCGGCTTTAAAATATAATCTTTTACTCCAAGCTTTATGGCATTTTGGGCAAAGTTGAAGTCATCATAAGCAGTCAGTATAATAGTTTTTACGTTTGGAAGAAACTTAGATATTTCCTCTTGGGCTTCAAGTCCATTTTTTTCAGGCATTTTTATGTCCATTATAATTATGTGAGGGTTATATTTTTTGGCAAATAGTATAGCTTCACTTCCAGTCTTAGCATCTTCAACAATATCTAGATTTTTGAAGGATTTTCTTAATACAAGTCTCATAGCTTGACGCTCTAATGTTTCGTCATCCGCAATTAGCAATCTATACATTGATATAATCACCTCCGCTAAATTTTAATGTACTAGTGGAATTTTAATATAAACTGTTGTTCCCACATTAGGTGAGCTTTTAATGTCAATTCCGTATTGTGCTCCAAAATAGTATTTTATTCTATCCTGAACTATTTGGATCCCTATACTGATATTTGAATCATCTCTACTTGAAGAATTCATTTTATCTTTCAGAGATCTTAATTTTGCAGCTTCTATTCCCACCCCATTATCTTGAATTTTGAAAATTACATAGTTTCCCGCTACAGTTTCTGAATCTATATAAACTTTTCCAAATTCTTTTTTGGGTTCTATACCGTGTATGACGGCATTTTCTACTATGGGCTGCAGGGTCATGGCGGGAATTTTACAATTCAACACATTGTCCGAGATATTTATTTTATAACTTAATTTATCTTTAAATCTTACAGATTGGATGTACAGATATTTTTTTATATTGTCTATTTCAATAGATATATTTACCATCTTATCAGAATTTCTTAAACTATATCTCAATATATCAGACAGTGCATATATGAGTTCTACAGTGTTGTTAGAACTTTCTAAGAGTGACATGCTGGCCATGGTATTCAATGTGTTAAATAGAAAGTGAGGGTTGATTTGAGATTGAATGGATTTTATTTGAATATCCCTGGCTAATTGCTGAAACTTCATTTTTTCCTTGGTTTCCTGTAACAGCTTAGAATGAGTGATGTTGGCAACTCCCATTTTGGCAATGAGATTTGCAAACATATACATAAAATCAGCTGAATTTTTTATCTTTTCGTAAGCTACTATATTTATTTCTTTCAGAGCAGTTTCTAACTTATCCAATGGCAGATACAATTCTTTAGAAATCTTTTTTAAGTTAATTGAATTTCTTGTATCATTTTCCTTTATGGATACTTGTCCACAAAGCATTGATCCAATGTGAACATTATTCACAATTATAGGGGCAGAGAAATCTGTAAGTCCCGTATGGCAGCGATAGATAATGGGCTTTTTTAATTTAGAAGATTTTATTCCTCCCATGGCATCGCAATTTATGCATCTCCTGTAGCCTTCCTTTGAGGTTCGGATGAGGTTGCAAAATTTTGAAAAATTACTGGGCTTAATAAGGGGAACGCCATTTCTATTTACAGTTATGGTAGATAGATTTGTCAATTTAGAATACTTGTCTTGTATGTCCTGCAGAGAACCTACATCTATAAGTTTATCCAATGTATAGTGCTCTAAATCATCCATATAAACACCTCATAATGTAAAACAGATTTTTTATAAATAAATTCAATATATAAATTCATATTATCATATCTTTAGACAATTGAAAATATTCAAATCATACAGAAGCTGTATTTATATATAATTATAACCTGAAATATAAATTTATCAAATCCAAATGTAAAAAAAGTACATAAATAGATATAAAAAGTGCAAATTAAATTAGTTAATATATGTATTAAATTAATCAATAATTTGCAAAATAAGTATGCGAAAGTAATGTAAAATTAATTTTAAGAATTAATATTATTTATATGGAGGTGTTCCTATGGGACAGGAAGCATTGGGAATGATAGAAACAAGAGGATTGGTAGGAGCAATAGAAGCTGCCGATTCAATGGTAAAAGCAGCAAACGTAGTTCTTATAGGCTATGAAAAAATTGGTTCAGGGCTTGTAACTGTTATGGTAAGAGGTGATGTAGGCGCAGTGAAAGCAGCTACAGATGCCGGTGCAGCTTCAGCTAAGAGAGTAGGAGAGGTTGTATCAATACATGTTATTCCAAGACCTCATACAGACGTGGAAAAAATATTACCTAAAATTTCAGAATAATTGATTAGGGGTAGATATGATGGATAATGAGTTAATAGAGAAGGTTTTAGATGAAATAAGAAAAAAGGTGGATTTGAAAAATTTTGATCAAGAACAGCTGAATAAAATTATAAAATCCTCATCTGAAAATTTAATGCAAAGGCAAAATAATGATATTCGAAAAGAAAATAAAATAGATAATGAGAGGGAGGTAGATTCAATGAGTGCACCATCACCAATAACTGAGTATGTTGGAACATCAAACTATGGGGATACAGTTGGACTGGTAATTGCAAATGTTGACAGTATGTTACATGAAAAAATGGGTATTGACAAGAAATATCGTTCTATAGGAATCATAAGTGACAGAACAGGGGCAGGCCCACAGATAATGGCTGCAGATGAGGCTGTAAAAGCTACTAATACGGAAGTTGTAAGTATCGAACTTCCAAGGGATACTAAAGGCGGTGCAGGACATGGTGCCTTGATCATATTGGCTTCAGAGGATGTATCGGATTCGAGAAGGGCAGTGGAAGTTGCACTTAGGGATACGAACAGAACCTTTGGAGATGTTTATGGATTTGATGCAGGCCATGTGGAACTTCACTACACTGCCAGGGCAAGCTATGCATTGAACAAGGCCTTTGGTGCTCCAATAGGAAAATCTTTTGGCATAATAGTAGGGGCTCCGGCAGGATTGGGAGTGGTAATGGCAGATAAAGCGCTCAAAACTGCAAACGTTGACCTGGTAAGTTATGCAAGTCCTGGAAATGGAGGGACTTCCTATACAAATGAGGTTATCATAACTATAACTGGAGATTCAGGTGCTGTAAGACAATCGGTAGTTGCCGCTAGAGAAGTGGGGTTATCTATAGCAAGATCAATGGGACAGAATCCTGTGTCTACTACTGGTAAACCTTATATTTAAAAATTTAAAGGGTTTAATATGTTTTAAGGAGGGTTCTAGTTAATGAAAAGATCCAAGAGATTTGAAGTATTAGAGAAAAGACCGATTCATCAAGATGGGTATGTTAAAGAATGGCCGGAAGTTGGGCTTATAGCAATAGGAAGTCCAAGTGATCCAGCTCCAAGTATTAAATTGGAGAATGGAAAAGTAGTCGAAATGGATGGAAAAAAGAGGGAAGAGTTTGATTTTATAGACACTTTTTTAGCAGATCATTCAATAAATCTAGAGAATACCGAAAAAGCCATGGCACTGGATTCAACTGATATTGCAAGAATGCTGGTTGATATAAATGTTTCGAGAGATGAAATAATAAAGATAACAACTTCACTTACTGCGGCAAAATTGGTGGAAGTAGTTGATAAATTAAATGTAGTTGAAATGATGATGGCTCTTCAGAAGATGAGGGCAAGGAAAACACCTGCCAACCAGGCACATGTTACCAATGTGCGGGATAATCCGGTACAGATTGCAGCAGATGCTGCTGAATCAGGTATCAGGGGCTTTGCGGAAATGGAAACTACCGTAGGTATAGTGAGATATGCACCATTCAATGCAATTGGAATTCTGGTGGGAGCACAGACAGGAAGACCTGGAGTGTTGACACAGTGCTCGTTGGAGGAAGCTACAGAGCTTAGATTGGGTATGCTTGGATATACGGCTTATGCAGAAACAATATCCGTATACGGTACGGAAAATGTATTTGTAGATGGTGATGATACTCCATATTCAAAAGCTTTTCTTGCATCGGCTTATGCTTCAAGGGGACTTAAAATGAGGTTTACTTCTGGAACCGGTTCTGAAGTTCAGATGGGTTATGCAGAAGGAAAATCCATGCTCTATCTGGAAGCAAGATGCATAATGATAACAAAGGGTGCCGGAGTTCAAGGCCTTCAAAATGGTTCAGTCAGCTGTATAGGTGTTCCAGCAGCAGTACCAGGAGGAATAAGGGCAGTATTGGGTGAAAATCTTATAACTGAAATGCTGGATCTTGAAGTTGCTTCAAGTAATGACCAGACTTTCACACATTCAGATATTAGAAAAACTGCAAGGACAATGATGCAGTTCTTACCAGGAACTGACTTTATATGTTCCGGTTATAGTTCAACTCCAAACTACGACAACATGTTTGCAGGTTCCAACTGGGATGCGGAGGATTATGATGATTGGATAGTGCTTCAGAGAGACCTTAAAGTTGATGGAGGACTTCAGCCGGTAAAAGAAGAAGATGTAGTGGCAGCTAGGAATAAGGCAGCTAGAGCAATGCAGGCACTGTTTAAAGAGCTTGGGCTCCCTGCTATAACCGATGAGGAAGTTGAAGCTGCAACCTATGCCCATGGAAGCAAGGATATGCCAGCTAGAAATGTAGTGGAAGATCTGAAGGCAGCTCAGGAATTATTGTCCCGAGGAGTAACTGGATTGGATATAGTAAAGGGACTTTATAAGGGCGGTTTTAAAGATGTAGCTGAAAATGTCCTCAATATATTGAGACAGAGGATAGCGGGAGATTATCTGCATGCATCTTCAATATTTGATAATAAATTCAATGTTATAAGTGCTGTCAATGATAAAAATGACTATATGGGACCTGGAACCGGTTATAGAGTAGAGGGAGAAAGATGGAATAAATTGAAAGACATAACATTTGCTCTAGATCCTGAAAAAATGTAAGAAAGAGAGGGATTGGAATATGGTAAATTCAGTATCTAACGAGGAATTAATAGAGTCTATAGTGCAGAAAGTTTTAGAGCAATTGCAATCTGGTGGATCTCATAACAGTACTTCTGCAGGCGGCGATGCTCCAGCCTCCAAAGTGGGAAACATGAAAATAGAGGAAATAGGTCCTGCACAACGGGGTAAGAAGAGTGATGAAGTAGTAGTGGGATTGGCGCCGGCTTTTGGATTATACCAAACTGAAACTATAATAGGAATACCTCACAATGAAGTCCTGAGAGAAATTCTTGCAGGCATAGAAGAAGAGGGGATTTCCTACAGGCTTATAAGGGTTTTAAATACCTCTGATGTGGCTTTTATAGCTCATGCTGCAGCTAAGTTAAGTGGCTCAGGTGTTGGCATAGGAATACAGTCAAAGGGCACCACGGTTATTCATCAAAAAGATTTGGATCCATTAAATAACCTGGAGTTGTTTTCACAGGCACCGTTGATTGACAAGAAGACTTTTAGGGCAATAGGCAAAAATGCAGCCAGATATGCTAAAGGTGAGTCTCCAGATCCAGTACCAGTTGTAAATGATCAGATGGCACGACCGAAATATCAGGCAAAAGCTGCAATACTTCACATAAAGGAAACTGAGCATGTGAATAGAAGTGCTAAACCTGTCGAACTAAAAGTAAGTTTTGAATAGGGGTGAAAATTATGGCTAATAATGATTTGATAGAACAGATAGTTAATGAAGTTTTAAAAAATATAGGTTCTGATGGAGCTGGAAACAAAACGGCTCAAAACAATTCATCTTCTTGTTCTACCGGGAATACTTTAAATGCAGAAAATGATTATCCGTTGAGCAAGAAAAGACCTGATCTTGTAAAGACCAAAACAGGTAAAAACATAAATGATATAAATATAGAGAATGTTTTAAATGGAAAGATAACTCCAGACGATATAAAGATAACTCCAGAAGTGCTTCTGTATCAAGCTCAGATAGCGGAATCAGTTGGAAGAAAACAGTTCGCACAAAATCTTAAAAGAGCAGCTGAACTCACAAAAGTTCCAGATGCCAGGGTTCTTGAAATATATGGAGCAATGAGACCTCATAGATCGACAAAACAGGAACTTTTGGATATAGCTAAGGAACTTGAAAATGACTACGGTGCCAAGATAAATGCTTCACTTGTGAGAGAAGCAGCTGAAGTTTATGAAAAGAGAAATATGTTGAGAGCTTAGGCGGGTGATATGATGAAATTTGTAGCAGGAGTTGATATAGGAAATTCCACTACTGAAGTTGCAATCGCGGATGTGGAAGACAAATTAGAGTTTAAAACAAGTAGTATAGGCAGGACTACAGGAATTAAAGGGACCCTGGATAATGTGGCGGGAATAATGAGAGCTCTGGAAGATGCTTGTCAAAATATACATATAAAGATAGAAAATTTAGATGTCATATGTATAAATGAAGCAACTCCGGTTATTGGAGATGTAGCTATGGAGACTATAACCGAAACGATCATTACAGAGTCTACCATGATAGGGCATAATCCGGATACCCCTGGAGGTATGGGAATAGGAGTTGGAAAAACCATATATTTAGATGAACTGAAAAACATGTCAGCAAATGAGCCTGTAATATGTGTAATTCCTAGAAAAGTTGATTTTGAAACTGCTGCAAATAGATTGAATGAGGCCTTTGACAATAATATTGATATCACTGCTGCCATAGTACAAGGTGATGATGGGGTCATAATAAACAATAGACTGAAAAAGCATATTCCTATTGTAGATGAAGTATCTTATATAGATAAAGTTCCTATGGGAATGTTGGCAGCAGTAGAGGTTGCATCTCTTGGAAGGACTATAAAGGTGTTGTCAAATCCCTATGGACTGGCTACAGTTTTTAAACTTTCGCCAGAGGAAACCAAACATGTTATTCCAATAGCAAGGGCCCTGATTGGAAATAGATCCGCCGTTGTAATAAGGACTCCTGAAGGAGATGTGAAAGAGAGAGTCATACCTGCCGGAAAATTGATACTTATGGGAGAAAAACAAAAAGAGCAGATTCCAATAGAAAATGGTTCAGAAACGATAATGAATGAATTGGAAAAATTATGGCCTATTAAAGATGTAACAGGTGAATCAGGAACCAATGTAGGCGGAATGTTGGAAAGAGTAAGACAGGTAATGAGCGAGCTTACAAGTCAGAGTATAGACAATGTGAAAATTCAGGATATTTTAGCTGTGGATACCTTTATACCTCAAAAAGTTCAAGGGGGAGTGGCCGGTGAATTCTCCCTTGAAAATGCGGTGGCACTGGCAGCCATGGTAAAAACCAGCAGGTTACCTATGGAGAGTATTGCTAAAAAATTGGAAAATGAAACCAAGGTAAAAGTTATAATAGGCGGAGTTGAGGCAAATGTAGCAGTTAGGGGAGCGCTTACTACTCCGGGTACGGATAAACCATTGGTAATACTCGATATAGGAGGAGGTTCTACAGATTCAGCCTATATAAGTGGAGAGGATAATATAAGATCCATTCATCATGCAGGAGCAGGTCAGATGGTTACAATGCTGATAAATTCAGAGTTGGGATTAGATGACGTGAGTTTAGCAGAGGATATAAAGAGATATCCTCTGGCTAAAGTTGAAAGTCTTTTTAATATAAGATATGAAGATGGAAATGTATGTTTTTATCAAAATCAGCTGGATTCTTCTCTATTTGCGAGAAATGTAATTGTAAAAAGTGAAAATGATCTGATCCCAATTCCGACTAAGCATTCTATAGAGAAGATAAGAATGGTCAGGAGAGAATCCAAAGAAAAAGTATTTGTAACAAATATTAAAAGAGCTCTAAAGGATATAGCACCTGATCATAATATAAGATCTGTGGACTTTGTGGTGCTTGTGGGAGGATCTGCACTGGATTTTGAAATACCTGAAATGATATCCGATGAATTGTCCCATTATGGAGTAATATGCGGCAGCGGCAATATACGGGGCCTTATGGGACCTAGAAATGCAGTAGCTACAGGTCTGGTAATTGCCTATTACCAGAGTATACATTCTGATAAATCCAGAGGATAAAAGAGGTAGTTTGATATGATTGATAATGTAAGTGTAAATAGACCTTGTATAAATGTATGCCTGGATAATCCTGCAGAATCTCTTTTAAAAGAGATTCTCGCCGGGTTAGAAGAAGAGGGCATTCCCTATGAATTGAAAAATATGAATTTTACCCAGGATGAAATAATTAAAATTGCTTATGAGGTTTCTGAGGAATCTAGAATGGGAATAGCCATTGCATTGAAAAATGATAGAGTAGTACTCCATTATAGTAAGCTTAAAGAAAATCATCCTCTTATAGATATGAGGCTTGATTATTATGAAAAACGTAAAGCCAGGATAATTGGCTGTAATGCTGCCAGACTTTATAAAGTAATGCCTTTTAAATCCTTTGAAGATACAGATGAAAATCAATTGGGTCAGCAGGTAAAATCAGCGGTTATTTCTGCTTTGAAGGACTTTAATTTGAATATTTCCTAAAATTTTATGTAGTTACTCCATATGTAACAAGGGAGGGATTTTTATGAATGGAGAGGCCCTTGGTATTATTGAAACTATTGGAATGGCTGCGGCAATAGAAGCTGCAGATAGTTGTGTAAAATCAGCAAATGTAACTCTTATAGGTTACGAACTGACCAGAGGGAGAGGCCTTGTAACAATTAAGATAAAGGGAGATGTGGGAGCGGTTAAAGCTGCAATCAACGCAGCAAAGGTAAGTGCAGGTAAGGTCAACGGTGTCTATTCTACTCTTGTTATACCAAGGCCTGCTGAAAATTTAGATAGTATTATAGAATCAAAAGAAACAGTGGGGCTTGAAAAAAAACGTGAAAAAGCTGAGGATGAGGATACAGATTCTCAAGTAAAAATAGGACAGAATGAAAAATTGGAAAATTCTAATTCACAGAAACCTCATTTGAATGAAAAAAATGGAGATATCCAGAAAGAAGCTAATCTGAGTGAAGAAATTGAAGAGGAAGGTTCCACTGACGTAGTTGAGGAAACTGTACCTGAAAGGAAGCAGACTGTTAAAGTTCAAAATGATGATTCCTCCAAGGAAAAGAAAAATGAAGAAGATAATAAGGAAGTATGCAATATATGCCATGATCCTCAATGCCCTAGGAGAAAGGGACAGCCGAGAAATCTGTGTATTCACTATAAAAATCATGGAAAGGCGATAGAGAATGATGGAAACTAATATGTTAAAGCAGGCCAATTCATTTATTATGGAAATGGAGAAATCATTTAAAAGTCCTAATAAGATTCATGTAGATCAAAATTTAAAAGTTGGGGTGGATTTAGGGACTTCTAATATTGTGATAACAGTTCTGGACGAAAATAATAGACCTGTTACTGGGGAACTGTATTCCGCCAATGTGGTAAGGGACGGTATAGTGGTTGAATATTTGAATGCTGTGAATATACTTAGAAAATTAAAGGGAAAGCTAGAGGTTGTTTTAGATAGAAAGCTGGAATATGCTGCTACAGCTATACCACCGGGAATAAGTTCCGGAAATACGAAGGTTATTGCAAATGTAGTTGAGGCCGCTGATTTTATAGTTACCAATATAATAGATGAACCCACTGCAGCTTCTAATGTTTTGAAGATAAGAGATGGTGCAGTAGTGGATGTAGGAGGAGGAACTACTGGAATATCAGTATTAAAAGATGGCAAAGTGGTACATTCAGCAGATGAACCTACAGGAGGACATCATTTGAGCTTAGTTGTATCCGGAGCACTTCATATGGATTATGAAGAGGCAGAAAAATATAAGATAAACGAGGAAAATTATGATGAGGTATTTGCTCTAGTCAGACCGGTAATTGAAAAAATGGCGGATATAGTATTGAAAAATATTGAAGGATATGATGTGAGCACTATATACCTGGTGGGGGGGACTTGTTGTTTAAAAAATATAGAGAGTATATTTAAAAAATATACTGGTATAGAAACTATTAAGCCATATAATCCTCTTCTTGTAACGCCTATGGGAATAGCTATGAATGATATCAAGAAGTAAGTATAGCTGTCAGCTTATATAAGTGGGGTGAATAAATGGATATAAAAGATTTGCTAAGGCCTATGGTTGCCCAAATTATGAATATGTTAAATAGGAGAATATTGTTGTTTATATCAGGAGGAGCGGTAAATATAAAGGATATATTTGAGATGCTGGCCTCTATGAGTATATTGCAGTACGATATAGTAATGACAGAATCTGCAAAAAGGGTAATACCACAAAAATATGTGGATGCTCTCAATGGAAAACTGATAGAATGTAAAGAAGAACTGACTAATGCAGTGAGAGAAGATGATCTGGTTTTGATACCGGTGATGACTAGAAATACACTGGCAAAATGTGCAGTTGGCATAGAGGATAATTTGGTTACCCTGGGAATAGCCGAAGCTCTTATGATGGATAGGGAAATCATTGCTGTATCAGACAGTTTTGATCCTCAGAATTCTAAGAATGTAGGTTTAGGATTAAGTAGAAATGAAGCATATAATAGATTTATATTGAGCTACAGAGATAATTTGTCCAGCTTGGGAGTTGATTTTATTGAGGGAGATCAGCTTGGTGGAACTTTAAAGAGCAAATTTCTCCTTTTAAATGATTCGTCTGCAGGTAGTCAGGAAAAGAAGACTGCATCCAATACGGAGGTTAAGGATAAAAATATAACTGACCATAATATACCAAAACCCTGTGGAAAAAATAAAATATTATCCGATGTTGTAACTGCGAAAGATATTTTAGCTAATATGGATAATTCAAGGGAAATTTATATAAAGCAAGGGTCATTGATAACTCCTCTGGCGAAAGATTATGTGGACAATAATAATATAGTTATAAAATATTATTGATCACCTGAATTTTAAGAAAGAGGGATGAGCATGTATTTAGCTAAAGTAGTTGGAAATGTTGTTTCTACTCAAAAAAATGAAAAATTGGTTGGAAGTAAACTGCTTATTATAAAAAAAATAGATGAAAATGAAAATATAATAGGAGAACCTGTGGTGGCTATAGATACAGTAGGAGCTGGAATTAATGAAATTGTCATTGTGGTTACGGGAAGTGGAGCTAGGAATGCCAGCGAGTCGGGAAGTGATATACCGGCAGATGCGTCTATCGTCGGGATTGTAGATGAGGTGGAGTGGAACAAACACTGATGTATTTGCCTTTTTTAAAATGGCATTTTAGGTGGTGATTGGTATGAAGATATACACTAAAACTGGTGACAAGGGAAGTACCAGTTTGGTGGGTGGAGAGAGAACAAACAAATATGATCTTAGAGTGTGGGCCTACGGGAGTATAGATGAGGCAAATTCATCTATTGGTCTTGCTAGAGCTTGCATGGAAGATGAGAATTTAAAGGGCAAACTTTTAAAAATACAAAAAACTCTCTTTGAGGTTGCAGCAGAATTGGCATCGCTGGGAACTAAAAATTATAGGTCCAGGATAGAAGAGGAGGATGTTGTATTTTTAGAAGATACTATAGATGAACTGGATAGAATGCGTCCTGTACAAAATGGATTTATAGTACCAGGTGGTACTGTGGAATCTGCTCATCTTGATGTGGCTAGAACAGATGTGAGAAGGGCAGAAAGATATATATCAGAACTCAGAAATCATTATGAAGTAAATGACAGCTTGCAAAAATATGTAAATAGGTTATCTGATGCTATATATGCTGTAGCTAGGTATTTCGACTATAAGGATATTTTAAAAAAGACAGAAGAGAAGCTAACTAGCTTAAACAGTGGCGAGAAAATCGACTGCAGAGGCAATCCCCAAAAAAACTTGCTGACAAATACAGTACTTAACAGGGAGACTGCTGAATATATAGCCGGGAAATGCATAGAAAAATCTTATGATATAGGTGTACCAATGGTAATATGTATTGTAGATTTTGACGGTAATGTGATACTGCTGGAGCGAATGGATAACTCTCTTTTAATAAGCTTGAAAGTTGCTTTTAAAAAAGCATATACGGCTGCAGCTCTTAAAAGCCCTACAGGAGAACTATATAAGGCATTACTGCCAGGAGGAGAGTTCTATGGGCTTAATAACGATGAAAACATAATAACTTTTGCAGGGGGATTTCCTTTAAAAATAGATGGGCATATTGTAGGAGCTATAGGAGTAAGCGGGGGTACAGTAGATGAAGATACCAGCGTTTCAAAATATGGAGTAGAAGTTTTTGAGGAGGTAGTAAAGTATGGAATTAAAAGGTAATGATTTATCCCTGATAATAGAAAAAGTGTTAAAAGAGTTAAATGAAAAAGATACTAAAGAGAAAGTCAGCGATGGAGTATTTAAGACTATGGATGAAGCTATAGAAGCAGCTTATGAGGCTCAAAAGGTTTATCAGAAATATACTCTTGAACAGCGTGAAAAATTGATAAGTTCTATGAAAAAAGCACTGCTGGAAAATGCGATGAATATAGCTAATCTCTGTGTAAAAGAATCAGGAATGGGCAGAGTCGATCATAAGTATTTGAAATTAAAGCTGGTGGCTGAAAAAACCCAGGGTACAGAAATTCTGAAGACTGGAGCTTATACGGGCGATAAGGGTCTTACATTGGTTGAACGGGGTGCTTTTGGAGTGATAGGATCTATAACTCCGTCTACTAACCCTGCTGCTACAGTTGCCTGCAATGCAATATGCATGCTGGCAGGAGGAAACACGGTGGTATTTTCACCACATCCAGGTGCATTTAAGTCATCTATAGAAACTATGAAAGTTTTAAATAAAGCTATAAAGGAAGCAGGAGGACCGGACAATTTACTCACTGCTGTTGCAAAACCTTCACTTGAAAATACCAATGTACTTTTAAAGGATAAGAGAATAAGAATGCTTGTTGCTACAGGTGGACCTGGAATAGTAAGAATGGTACTGTCTTCAGGTAAAAAAGCTATAGGTGCTGGGGCAGGAAACCCTCCTGTTGTAGTTGACGAAACCGCAGATATTAAAAAAGCAGCCAAGGATATAATATCAGGGTGCAGTTTTGATAACAATTTACCTTGCATAGCAGAAAAAGAAGCTTTGGTAGTTGAGGATGTATATGAACAGCTTATTGAGTATATGAAGGAAAATAGGGCGGTTTATGAGATAAACGATACTCAGGCAGATAAATTGGTTAGAAAGGTTTTAAATCAGGATAGCAAAACCGGCCAATATTCTATAAATAAAACTTTTGTTGGCAAAAGTGCTAAATATCTTCTTGATAGCATAGGTGAAAGAGCTTCGGATGAAACGGAATGTTTGATTTACAGAACTGAAAATCGTCATCCATTTGTACAGTTGGAATTGATGATGCCTATACTGCCAATAGTTAAAACAAAAGATTTTAAAGAGGCATTAGAACTGGCCGTAGAAGATGAGCATGGTAACAGACATACTGCTATAATGCATTCCAAGAATATAGATAATTTGACTGAAATGGCAAGAAAAATAGATACTACCATATTTGTTAAAAATGCACCTTCTTATGCAGGCATAGGTTTTGGAGGAGAGGGTTATACAACTTATACTATAGCAGGACCTACAGGTGAGGGGCTTACGAATGCTGTTTCCTTTACTAGAATAAGAAGATGCTCTATGGTGGATTCATTTAGAATAGTTTAAATAAATCTATATTAGGATCCTTGGGGGAAAGAGAGGTGTAATGTTGGATTTATTAAATAAGATTAAAGAAGCAGGTATTATAGGTGCTGGAGGAGCAGGATTTCCAACTTATATCAAGCTAAATTGTAAAGTTGAGTATTTTATAATAAATGGTCTGGAATGTGAGCCACTTTTGCAATCAGATAAATATTTAATGAGAAATAAAAGCGATGAGATAGTGAGTACAGCGGAGAAGATAGGTGATAAAATTGAAGCTGTACACATTGTAATAGGTTTAAAGGAAGAGTACTATGATGAAATCCGTGCTCTTAGAGAATCCATAGAAAAGCTGAATTCTAAAGTAGAACTTCATTTAAGCAGTGCTTTTTATCCTGCAGGAGATGAACAGACGCTTGTTTATGAAGTAACGGGCAGAACAATACCTCCTGGAGGAATCCCTTTAAATGTAGGTGCAGTGGTATCAAACGTGGGAACGGTATTTAATATATTTGAAGCTATACAGGATAAACCAGTTATATATAAATTTGTAACTGTCATAGGAGAGGTATATAACCCTTCAATTATCAAAGTTCCAATAGGTACATCGGTTAAAGAGTGCATTGAAAAATGCGGCGGAACTACCGTAGATGATTATGTGGTTATAATGGGCGGACCTATGATGGGAAAATTACTTTCAGAAGAATCATTCGAAAATAGGGTTATTACCAAAACAGATGGTGCAGTTCTTGTAATTCCAGCGGATCACTATTTAGCTCAGAGAGAAAAGATGACTATAAAACATATGAAAAATCAGGCTAAATCAGCTTGCATACAATGTCATTATTGTACCGATATGTGTCCTAGATTTTTAATTGGACATCCGATTCATCCTCATAAGATAATGAGAGCTGTTGCGTTGAGCGAGGATAATGATGAATTGTTTAAGGAAGCACTCATATGTTGTGAATGCGGTATTTGCGAATTATATGCTTGTCCAATGGGACTGTCTCCTAAACGCATAAATGTATACTTTAAGGGAAAGTTAAGAGAAAAAGGTATAAAATGGAAAAATATTACGAATATATTTGAAGGACATGTTCTCAGAGATTACAGGAAAGTACCTACAAAAAGGTTGATATCAAGATTGGCATTGAACAAATATGTAGATCAGCAAATTGAAGAAGGGGAAGAAATAAGTCCCGAAGAAGTGAGTATTCCATTAAAGCAGGGAATAGGAGCACCGGCTTCTCCTGTGGTAAAAACGGGAGATAAGGTTGAAAAAGGACAGCTGATTGGGAAAATAGAAGAGGGTAAAATGGGTTCAAACGTACATGCCAGCGTTGACGGTGAAGTTATTGAAGTAGGTCAAAATGTAGTCATAAAGACTATGCAAGTTGAGGTGATACCATGATAAGAACTATAGGTTTAATAGAATTAAATAGTATAGCCAGGGGAATTGAGACGGCAGATGTGATGATTAAGAGTGGAGAGGTACAACTGCTTTTAGCAAAAACCATTTGCCCCGGAAAGTATATGATACTTATTACAGGAAATGTAGGAGCTGTGAAATCGGCAGTTCAAAGCGGGCAAAATATAGGGGCACAGTATGTGGTAGATAAATTGGTGCTCCCCAATGTACATCCCCAGGTGATTGCTGCAATTAGTGAGGCCACGGGAATTGACGAATTGAAGGATCTGGGAGTTATGGAATTTTTCGGAGTAGCTTCTGCTATTATAGCGGCAGATGCAGCGGCTAAATCTGCCAATGTAAAGCTCATAGAGGTAAGGCTGGGCATGGGTATAGGCGGGAAAGCTTTTGTAACCCTTACAGGGGATGTAAGTGCAGTTAAAAATGCGGTTACAGTTGGATCAAATACAGCTCTGGAAAGTGGAATGCTGGTTAACAAAGCAGTTATATCAAGGCCAAGTAAGGAGCTTTTGCAATATCTTCTGTAAAAAAGAGTAGATTATCTTATTAAATTCCAGTAAAGTATTTATTTGCTGGAATTTATAAATTTTATCCGAATCTAAGAATCACTTGATTTTTAGGGTTAATATTAATGGACAAAAAGGGGGATATTTATATGGGTATGAATAGTAAAGAAGAGTTATTTGAAGATGTAAACGATGTCGAGATAGGAGATATAATAGATCTTGATTTTTTACAGAAGATTCAGGATAATTTTGCTAAAAGTGTAGGAGTAGCTGCTATAGCTTCAGATGATACAGGTAAACCCGTAGTAAAAGAAAGTGAATTCACAGATTTTTGTATGAAGTTGACAAGGGGATGTAGAATTGGAAATGAAAGATGCCAGGAATGTGACAAGAATGGCGGCATGGAATCCTACAGAAAAGGAAGACCTGTTGTTTATCAGTGCCATGCTGGTCTTGTAGATTTTGCTGCCCCCATACTTTTGAAGGGAAGGGTTATTGGAAACATGCTGGGAGGACAGGTCCTGACTGAAAAACCTGATGAAAATAAATTTAAAAAAATAGCGGAGGAGATAGGCGTTGATCCGGAAGAATATATAAAAGCCCTTAGAAAAGTTAAAATTGTAGAAAGAGATAAAGTAGAAGCTGCGGCAAATGTACTCTATATGATTTCAAACATCCTTTCAAAACTTGGATATAATCAATATCAGTTAAAGAACCTAAGTCAAAATATAAATGAAAATCTAGAACAGATAGCTGCAGCTGTGGAGGAACTTTCCTCATCTGCTTCAAGTGTGTCAGAGGATCAGCAATCTTTAAATAGAGAAGTACAAAATATAAAGGAACTTTCGGAAAAGATACACAAAATTATAAACTATATAAAGAGCATTGCAGATCAGACAAATATGCTTGGACTTAATGCAGCTATTGAAGCTGCTAGAGCGGGGGAATATGGAAAGGGCTTTGGTGTAGTAGCAGATGAAATAAGAAAGCTTTCAGATAGTTCCAAAGAGACAGCTTTGAATATTGTAAAACTTAATTCCAGTATTCAGGATTCAGTTTCAAAAACAGTTAAAGTTTCAGATCATACTCTAAAGGCAAACGAAAATCAGGCATCAGCTGCTGAGCAGATCAGCGCAAGTTTGCAGGAGGTACTGTCACTGGTTTCCAATATGAATGAACTGGCACAGAGCTTTAAATAATATTAAATTTTTCGAATATTAGTACAGAAAAATTTATATTATATACCTGCAATTTTTTACTCTAATTGTCCACGAAGTATTTTAAATTGTTTAAATATATTAATATTTAAAT